>CANNEJ010000023.1 GCA_947503585.1 Anaerolineales bacterium
CGCCGTCTAACGCGCAAAGTTAAGGATTACCAGCACCGCAAGCAAGCATAATCCTTACGAGAATCTGCCCGCGCACGCATGTTTTCGAAAGACATAAATAAATTTTGCAACGCGTAGGTTTCGCGCAGCCCCACCTCAATACGCCCCGCGCCCAAATAGCGCGCGCGGCACGGTGCGCAGCAAGATTGTTGTGTCCAATGCCAGCGACCAATTCTGCATATAGTAGATATCCATCAGGCACATTTCGTCAAACGAGACGTCGCTGCGCCCGGACACCTGCCATAAGCCGGTGATGCCGGGCACCGCGTGCAGGCGCTCGCGGTGCCACTCCTGATATTGCTCAACTTCCACCGGCAAACCCGGCCGCGGTCCCACCAGGCTCATTTCGCCGCGCAGCACATTTACCAATTGCGGCAGCTCGTCCCAGCTCAGGCGCCGCAGCCAACGGCCCACCCGCGTATGCCGCGGATCATCCCTGATTTTGAATAGCGGGCCACTGGCCTCATTCAAGGAAGCCAGACCCGGCAGCTGTTCCTCTGCGCCGAGCTGCATTGAACGAAACTTGAGCATGCGAAACTGGCGCCCATGCCAGCCAACGCGCAACTGCGAAAACAAAACGGGGCCGCGCGAGTCTACGGCAATTAGCAGCGCGATCATTGCCAGTATGGGAGCAGCACTCACCAGCAGCAGCAGCGCGAGCACCAGATCGATGCTGCGCTTCACCACGCGCCCACCCGTTCCAGCGCCGCTGTCCTTGAGGCCGATCAGCGGCACGCCGGCAATCTCGTCAACGGTTACCCGGCTAAGGTTCAGCTGAAACATGTCTGGTACAACGCGCGCAGCCACACCGCAGCGCGCACTACTGGCCATCAACTGCCCGATCACCGGCTGCTGGTGCCACGGCAGGGTGATGATGGCCTCGCGCACGCGCTCGCTGCGAAGTACGCTTTCAAACTGGCTTGTGCCGCCAAGTGCGCGATAGCGCCCGATGTCCGTAGAACCCACTTGTGGGTCGTCATCCAGGAAGCCAACCACATCGTATCCAAGCTGGGGCTGCGCCATAATCGCGCTCATCACAGAGCGGCCCGCTTCTCCGCCACCCACAATCAACACGCGCACGAGGTTATAGCCGCGCGCCCGCAGCTGCTCTTCCAGCAGGCGCCGGACGGCGCGGGCCGTGCCAAGCAGGGCAACGATCAGTACACCATCATAAAAAAACAGCAACCGCGAAAACGCCAGCGGACGCGCAAAAAATGTAATCGCAACAAGCAGCACAAGCGCCACCAGCGCGCCATTAGCCACGCGAAACATTTCCTCCACCCACGAGAGACCGCGGCGCACATTGTAAGTTCCGTTGGCGCTCAATACCACGAGCAGCAGAGCAGTAAGGCCTGCAAAAAGCGGCGCGTAAGCCCTCAGGCTTGTGTAGAAAACCGGATCCAAGCTGCGGAACCAGGCCAGCTCGTAGCGGATGTACCATGCCAGTGCGGAGGCTGCATTGATCAAGACGCCATCGAGCAGCAGCCACCACACAGGCCGTTGCAGATTAATTTCGCGCCGCACCAGAGTCACGGGCTTTACGTTTGCAATGCGCGCAAATGCGTTGCGTGCGTGCGCTTGCCAGCTTCCGGCCAACAGAAGCGCTGCGCCTGCAGCGGGCCGGCTGCGGCCAGCTGCTCGCGTAATGCCGCATCACTTATCACGCGCACAATTGCATCTGCCAGTGCCGGCGCATCATCCGGCGGGCACAGCAAAGCAGCGCGTCCTGCCACCTCCACCAGCGAGCCGGCCGTGGTGGTAATCACCGGAGTGCCACAGGCCAGTGCCTCAAGCACCGGCAACCCAAAACCTTCATATGCAGATGGGTATACAAACGCTTCGGCTGCTGAATACCACAGCGGCAGTTCTGCTTCAGGCACAAAGCCCGGAAAGAGAACGTCCCGTGAAAGCTGCAGTTCAGCCACTGCCCGAAACACATCGCTGTACATCCAGCCTTCGCCGCCCGCACACACCAGTTTTACATCTTTAAGCTGCGCCTTCTTATAGGCTGCAACCAGAACGGACAAATTCTTGCGCGGCTCAATAGTACCCAGGTAGAGAATGAAGCGGGCCGGAAGGCCGCGCTGCTCACGAAAATCTGCCACTGCACGCGGTTCAACGCGCTGCATTCCCGCGCGCAAGCCGGGGTAGATCACATCCACACGATTGTCTTCAATGCCGTACGCCTGCACCACATCCCGCTTGGTGCTGTGCGAGATTGCAATCACACGCGCCGCGCGCCGGCAGGAGAGGCGCGCAAACAGCCCAAGGTAAGCCCGGTTTGCGGCGCGAAAGTTCTGCGGCAGTTTTTGAAAGGTCAAATCATAGATGGTGACAACTGTGGGCAGCGCCGCCAGCAGCGGCGCAACGAATGCCATGGCGTGCAGTAGGTCAAAGCGCTCATAGTTGCAGACAAGCGGCTGTACAAACTGCTCCCATAAAATGCGCACCAGCGGCCGGCGAGTGGCCGGGCTTACATTGCGCCGCCGCAGCGCCGAACCAAAGTCGGCTGCGCCTGCAGCAACCAGCGCGGTGTAGCCCAGTGCCGGGTGCTCTGCCGGCAGGTTGGAAAGTATGCCCTGAATGTAGCTGTGGATGCCGGCCTGCCGATAAGTACCACCCTGTGGGCTGAGCAGCAGTGCAGATAAACCCACTTTATAGCGGCTTTTACTGGTCGCAGTCATTGCTTCGGCGAGTGTAGCATGGGCGCTGCTCCGGCTTGCATGGCGCGGTAAACCTGCACCGTTGCTGCCGCAATATGGGCATGCGTGAAGTGCTGCAGCACGCGGGCTCGCCCGCGCCCGCCCAGTTCGGCGCGCAGCTGGCGGTCGTCGCGCAGGCGCCGCAGCGCGTCTGCCAGCGCCGCAACATCGTCTTCCGGCACTACGAGCCCGGCGTCCCCAATGACACCGGGGATCTCACCACAGGTTGACCCAACAACAGGCACGCCGCAAGCCATCGCCTCCACCAGTACGCGCCCAAATTGCTCCCGCCAGTTTGGTTGTGTGCGCGCGGGCAGCACCAATGCATCCAGCCCGCGCAAGCGCTGCGGCATCTGCGCGGATGGCAGCCAGGCAGTAAAGCTGACGGTATCGCCAATTCCATCGCGAATTGCAAGGGCTTGCAATGCAGCCAACTGCGGGCCGGCGCCAATCACCTCTACACGGCTGCCCAACCCCAGCCGGGCTGCCGCCTGCAGCAAAATATCAACGCCCTTCTCGGGCACCAGCCGGCCCACGTAGCCGATGCGGAACGGCGCTGCAGCAGCGCGTGGCTCCACTGGCGGAGTAAATGTTTGCGGGTCCACCCCAAATTGCGGAATGACTGCGAGTTCACGGCCGAAGCCTTTCGCCCGGCCCACCGCCGCAGCGCTTGCGCTGCCATAAATTCCCCGGTCCGCATTGTGCAGCACATGCGCCTCCATGGCGCTGAAGGGCCACGGGTAGCGGCGCGCAATGTTTTGCCACGAGAAGAACAAAGTTTTTGCGCCGCAGCGCCGCGCCTGCCGCAGCGCATGCCAGGTTGCCAGGTTGTAAGGCTCCTCATCAATGTGCACAATCTGCACGCCTGCTGCCAGATGCCTGCGCAATTGCGGATAGAAGTGCAGGTGATAGCTGCCGTTGAAAACAATCGGCGTTGCCAGCAGGCGGTAGCCAACAGTGTGGGCACGCTCCAGCAGCAGCGTGCCACGCTCATCACGCCATGCCGGCGGCACCAATACAGTCAAGTCGATGTCTCTGTGGCTCGCGATGGCCTCCAGCTTGCGCTGGTACTCGCCGACAACACACGCCTTCGAGATCATGAGTACCCGGATTTTTTCGGGCATCTTCGCTGCCATGGTCACGGGCGGCGCTGCCAGCGCACCAATAGGTAGCCGGAAAACGCGTTGGCGCTGCCCGCATTGCATTGCGGCGCACTCACCGCCGCCAGCGGCGGAACCTGCCCGTCGATCTGCAACGCGTACTCCACATTCGGCAGCATCTGAAAATCCGCGTAGCCGCCGCCGCGCTCCGGTTTGAGCCCGGTAAAGAATCTTTCCACATTGCCATCACTTGAAAGTTCAAGCGGCACGCCGGCCAGCTCCTCTGAATTTTCATCAACCACATAAACCTGCAAGCTAAGGCTGGGCTGGTTGGGGTCGCACATCGGCGTGCGGCTGAGCATTTCATAAGAGGACTTTGCGATCACTATCGGTTCGGCAGAGGGCAGCGCTGCTACCTTGGTAGCTGCGGGCATGGCTGTTGGCTGCGCTGCCGTCGGGCCGGCGTCCAGCGTGGGTTCAGCTTCAGCTGCCGCCGAAGCAGCTTGCGCCGGCGCGCCCAAAGCCAGCGTCAGATCCTGCAGCACGCTGCGGGTCAGCGCATCACGGCCTTCCTTTTCCGCACGCACTGCAAGCGCTCCCACTGCCCCCGCGGCGTCGCCCAAGCCAAGCGCTTGCAGCCGCTGGCGCGCCCGCTCCATGTTGTTGTCGGCGCGCAACGCTGCCGCAATCATGATTATTTGCGCCTCACGGTGGGGCGCACCAAGCTGCGCCGGTACGGTGGCAGTGGTCAGCACCGGAAATATCAGCCAGCCCACCAGCAGCCCGCCCGCAATGCCGAGTATTAATCCCAGCAGCACCAAACTCGGCCGCACCATGTTCATGGCAGGTAATTCTGCATAGCCGGCGTGGCCACACCCAGGGCAGCCGCCAGCTGCGCCATGAACTTCACGTCACTGCTGCCAGCGCCGGTCACCATCATCTTCTCAGTTTGCTGTGCAACCACAGCCGGACCGCTGGCACCCGCCAGGCTTGCCAGACGCGTGCGTGCCCGTTCAACATCCTGCTCAATTGCAAAGGTCTCTGCCACCAACAGCACAAAGTCCTCGCGAAAAGCGGGTGCCAGGCTGCGCGGTTGGTTGTCCACAATTTGCAGCGGCATCACCTGCCATGCAAAGTAAAGTGCAGCAAGCACTCCCACCAGCAGCCCCGCCAGCAGGTTTGTAATGCCGGTCACACTTAAGCTGCCCAGCAGGCCGCCCTGCCCGGGCAGGTGCGCACTATTTGAAGGGCGGTTGTGTTTGTAGTCGTAGCGGGTCACTGGGAAGTTGGAGGTTGTCTAAAAATCGGACACATTGCCTGCACACCACTGTCCGGCGGGGCGCGCTCAGCCCGGGCCGCGTTGCAGTGCGCGAATGCTATACTTCGGCGCGAGGCAAAGCAGTCTGCGCTTGAGTGCCGAAGGAGGGAATCGAACCCTCACTCCCGAAGGAACGCGATTTTGAGTCGCGCGCGTCTGCCAATTCCGCCACTTCGGCCAATGCGCTGAACAGTTTAAGCCAACCGCCCACCTAGGTCAAGCTTGCCATGAAAATTGGGATTATCGGACTGCCGCAAAGCGGCAAGACCACGCTCTGCAACGCGCTCACCGGCGGCGACCAGCCCGTTGGCAAGATGCTCGGCGGCGGGCGGGTTGCTGTTACATCGGCAACCGTGAGCGTACCCGACGAACGCGTCGACTGGCTCGCATCGCTTTACAAACCGGCAAAGACAACCCACGCGCAAGTCACGTTTCTGGATATTGGCGGCGTGCAGGGCGCAAAGAGCAGCTTTTCCGGCCCGCTGCTCAACGCGCTTGCGCAAACCGATGCCTTTCTGCATGTGGTGCGCAGCTTCGCCAACGAGCTGGTGCCGCATCCGCTGCTCAGCATTGATGCGGCTCGCGATGTGCAAGCCCTCGATGATGAGCTGTTGCTAAACGACCTGCTGGTGGTGGAGCGGCGCCTGGAAAAACTTGGCGACGAGCGCCGCAAAGGCGCCGGCCGCGATAAAGCCGAGATAGAGCGCGAGCACGAATTGTTTACACGCCTGCTGAATATGCTTAACAATGGCGAAGCGCTGCGCTCACTGCATCTGTCTGCGGAAGAAGAGCGCACACTCTCCGGTTTTGGGCTGCTTACGCGCAAGCCATTGCTGGTGGTGCTCAACACCGGCGACGATGCAGGACCGGAGGATGGCAAGCTGCCCGCCGGCATCAGCGCCTCCCACCGCGCGGTTGCGCTGCAATGCAAACTGGAGATGGAGATTGCGCAGCTGGCGCCAGAGGAAGCCGTGCTATTTTTGGCGGAGTACGGGCTGCAAGCCCCAAGCCTGCAGCGCGTAATCCGCATGTGCTACGACCTGCTCGGCAGCCAGGCATTCTTCACTGTTGGCGAAGACGAGGTGCGGGCGTGGACAATCAACAAAGGCGCGAGTGCGCCGCAGGCCTCCGGTGCCATCCATTCAGATCTGGAGGCGGGATTCATTCGGGCGGAAGTTATGGCTTACGCCGACTTGCATCAACATGGCAGTGAGGCAGCGGTGAAGACCGCCGGAAAGTGGCGGCTTGAAGGCCGCGAATACACAGTACAAGATGGCGACATTCTTCAGGTGCGCTTCTCGCCGCCCTCTAAAAAATAACCACCCCAAAAAATCCTATGGCCAAAAAACTTTTGCCGACCCGCTGGACTCTGCGCCACCTGCTGGCTGCCCCCAAAGGTGCGCCGCTGCGGCGCGTTACCACGCAGCTGGAGCGCAGTGTGCGCGCGCTTGAGGCGCTGCGCCCGCTGCTCGCAGACAACATCAAAGCGGCAGACTTCACGCGCATGCTGCGCCTTACCGAGGAGTTGGCGGCGGCGGCGAGCCGCATCGGCGCCTACGCCGGTTTGTGGTTTTCGGAAAATACGCAGGATCAGGCGGCGCTGGCATTTCAGGGGCGCATCCAGCAGATTACAACTGACGCGCGCAACCGGGTGCTTTTCTTCAGCCTGTGGTGGAAGGGGCTGCCCGCGCCGGCAGCCGCCCGCCTGCTGGCAGCCAGCCCGCGGGAGCTGCGCCACTACCTCGCGCTGGAGCGCAAAGCAACGCCGCATGTACTGCCGGAACGCGACGAACAGCTTCTCAATATAAAAGATGTTAATGGCGTGAACGGGCTGACCACCGTGTACTCAATGCTTACCAATGCGTACAAGTTCAACCTGCTGGTTAATGGCGATGCAAAACAACTGACGCGGGACGCGTTGATGGCCAGTGTGCGCAAGGCGGATCCCGCGCTGCGCGCCGCTGCATACCAGGAGCTGTACCGCGTGTACGCAGAGGACGGGCTGGTGCTGGCGCAAATTTACACGCACCGCGTGCGTGACTGGCACGCAGAGAATGTAAAGCTGCGCGGCTACCGCGCCGCTGTGGCTGTGCGCAATCTGGACAACGACATTCCAGACCCGGTGATTGCAACCTTGCTGCGCACCTGCCGCAAGAACCGCACCGTGTTTCAACGCTGGTTTCGCGTGAAGGCGCGCCTGCTGGGGCTTAAGAAACTGCGCCGCTACGATATCTACGCACCGCTTTCCGGGGCGGAGAAAACCTACCCGTACGATCAGGCTGTCAAGCTTGTGCTGGACACTTTCCAAAAGTTTTCTCCGGCGGTGGCCCGCGCCGCGCGGCGCGTGTTTGATGAGAACCAGATTGATGCTGAAGTGCGGCCGGGGAAACGCGGCGGCGCATTTTGCGCCAGCGTACTGCCGGGCATGACGCCGTACGTGCTGCAAAATTACACCGGCGATGTGCGCGACGTGGCCACACTGGCACACGAGCTGGGCCACGCAATTCACAGCATGCTGGCAGCGCGCCACTCTGTGTTCACATTTCATTCGGCGCTGCCGCTGGCCGAAACCTCATCCACGTTTGCAGAGATGCTGCTAACCGACCGCCTGCTGGCACAAGATCGCGATCCGGCTGTGCGGCGCCAGCTGATTGCGGATACGCTGGATGACGCCTACGCCACAATCATGCGGCAGGCCTACTTCACGCTCTTCGAACAGCAAGCCCACAAGCTTATCCAATCCGGAGCCGGCACGGACGAGCTAAACGCCGCCTACATGCGCAACCTGCGCGAGCAGTTTGGCAGCGCGGTTGAGGTTGCACCGGAGTTCAAGTGGGAATGGGTGTCCATCCCACACATCTTTTACACGCCGTTTTACTGCTACGCCTACAGCTTTGGGCAATTGCTGGTGCTGGCGCTTTACCAGCGCTACAAAAAACAGGGTGCACGCTTTACGCCACACTACTTGAAAATTCTGGCGTACGGTGGCTCGGCCAGCCCGCAGCACATACTGGAGGAGGCTGGCATCGATATCACCAAGCCGATGTTTTGGCAGGGCGGCTTCGACTTTATCAGCGGGCTGCTGGACGAGCTGGAATCCGGCTTGGATTAAGCTGCGCAGCGCCGCACAAGCTAAGAACGAAGCCCCGCTAAAATAGCGGGGCTTCGCTTTTATTCAAACTGGTGCAGCCTGCCTCACTCCCGTGTCCGCAAATGCGGGAATAAAATCACCTCACGAATATTGCGCTGGCCGGTTAGCAGCATAGTCAGCCGGTCCACACCCATGCCAAATCCGCCGCACGGCGGCATGCCGTACTGCAGCGCACGCAAATAATCCTCGTCCATTGGATGCGCTTCTTCACCCTTTGGGTGATCGCGCTGCATCTCTTCAAAGCGCTGCGCCTGTTCCTGCGGGTCATTCAATTCAGAAAATGCATTACATAGTTCCATGCCCGCGATGTAGGCCTCAAAACGCTCCACGGTATGCGGATCGCCTGGTGTGGCTTTTGCCAGCGGTGAAATGTCCCGCGGAAAATCGTGCACAAAGGCGGGTTGGATCAGCAGTGGCTCCACATGCAGCGCCAACAGGCTTTCGATGAGTTTGCCGCGCGGCAGCGCCGGGTCTACCGCCTGCCCGCTGGCGCGCATGGCTGCAGCCAGCGTGGCTGCCGTCGGGTGCGCGGCGATGTCTATGCCGCAGGCTTCCACCACCGCAGTGCGCAGCGCCACGCGCCGCCAGGGCGGCCGCAAATCTATTTTGTGGCCTTCGTACTCTATGGTGGTTGTGCCGCATACCTGCTGCGCCACGAACGCGATCATCTCTTCAGTGATCTCCATCACCTTTGCGTAGTCAGCGTACGCGCAGTAAAACTCCAGCTGGGTAAACTCCGGGTTATGCTTGAGGCTCACGCCCTCATTGCGGAAGTCGCGGCCAATTTCATAAACGGACTCGAGTCCGCCGACCAGCAAGCGCTTGAGGTACAACTCAAATGAAATGCGCAGGAACAAGTCCTGGTGCAGCTGGTTGTGATGGGTTACAAACGGGCGCGCAGCGGCCCCGCCGTAGATTGGCTGCAGAACCGGCGTCTCAACCTCAAGGAAACCGCGCTCGTCTAAAAAGTTACGCAGGGCACGCACCACAGCGGCCCGCACCCGAAAGATCTCGCGCACTTCGGTGTTGACTGCCAGGTCCGCGTAGCGCTCACGGTAACGCGCTTCCGGGTTGGCAAATGCGGAATACACCACTTTGCGCCCGTCTTCCTCAGCCTCCTTAATGGCTGGCAGCGGGCTCACACTTTTTGCAAGCATCACCACTGCGGAACAGCGCAGGGTGAACTCTCCCGTCTTGGTGCGCATCAAGACACCGGTCGCTTGCACAAAATCACCGAGGTCAAAGTCAGTGTCAAACTGGCGCAGCCGATCCGCACCAACCTCTTCGGAACGCAGCAACAGCTGCACACGGCCGCTCACATCCTCCATGTGCGCAAAAGTAAGCTTGCCCATTGTGCGCATGGAGCGCAAGCGGCCGCATAAAGTGGCCGGCACGCCGCTGTCTTGCACGGGCGCACCCGCCTGCAGTGCCTGCTCAAAAGCCAGCAGCGCATCCGCCACCATGTGCGTGCGCTGCGCCCGCGCCGGATAAGGCTGCTCGCCCCGGGCGCGCATGCGCTCCGCTTTGGCCACGCGATTCTTTTCTATTTCATTGAGGTCGCGCAAGATTGCTCCATGTGCATCCAGCCAGCATTTTAAACGAAAAAGCCCTGCTAGCAAGTTGCGCAGGGCTGAAGCGCATTAGTTGCAAAGTTCAAGTTACCTTCATGATGCGAAAGATGAGCTCGCCGCCCGGCGCCTTAATGCGCAACTTGGCGCTTTGCTTCTGGCCCAGCAACGCCTTTCCCAACGGCGACTCGTTGGAGATGCTGCCCGCGCCCGGGTTGGCTTCGGCTGCGCCCACAATTTTGTAGGTCTCCGCCTTGCCACCGTCTTCCTTTATCACCACTACCGACCCAATGCCAATAACCCCTTTCGCGGCCGTGCCCTTTTTGATGATCTTCGCGTTGGTCAGCAGTGTCTCAATCGTCAGGATACGCCCCTCCACAAATGCCTGCTCATTCTTTGCTGCTTCAAACTCCGCATTCTCGAGCAAGTCACCGCCCTCTTCCAGCGCTTGATGCAGGCGCTGTGCCACCTCGGCGCGGCCATCCGTGCGCAGATGTGCAAGTTCCGTCTCTAGCTTGCGCATGCCTTCGAGCGTCAGATAGGTCACATCTCTAGGGAGATTTTCCTCACTCATAATCTTGGATTGATCCTAATTCTATTTTTGCGTTTGCTTTGGGCTACAATAAACAAAAGAGCTTTTCCCCAAAAAACAAAACAACTGAGACCGGTGCCCAGTTGTTTTTTTAGTTAGTTGAACGGGAAGTTTACCGCTGCGGCTGGTCTTTGTAAAGCACAGGGGCGGGTAGGCTGGCAAACTGTTGCGCACCGCAATAAACAGTGGTTTAGGTGAAACCCGCCAGCACCGTTATCCGGCTATTCACAGGTGATAGCCGGCAGCGGCCGAAATCGACCGGCCATTTACTGCCTGCCCAGTGTAAACAGCTGCGACCCACCCCCTACATCAACGATCCCCGCAGGCGTGCAAACACCGCGGCACCCGCCAGCCCCACGTACAAAAGCATCCATAAGCTAAGCGCGGGCAGCGCAGCCAGCACCATGGCAGCCACCACAGTATGCGGCAAGTAGCGGCCACGCCGGCGCTGCACGATGCGGCGCACCACCTCTGCCAGTGCGCCGCCCGCCGTGGGCGCCAGAAAAATCAGCAGCCACCCCAAGCGTGACAGGAGCACACCCGCCAACCCGGACAGCACTAGTGCGGTTGCCGCTGCGGTGACGTAGTCGTACCAATGCGCAGTC
>CANNEJ010000024.1 GCA_947503585.1 Anaerolineales bacterium
TGAGCTAAGGCCGGCACCCGCCGGCAAGCCCACATCCAAGTCCGCCACATACAGCACATCAAATTTTCCATGCGGCAGCATCTTGCGTAAAAAATCCAGATAAAGATCGTCTGCCTGGCGCACATTCGAGTCGTCCAGCACGGCGCGATTCTGCTTGGGATAGCCGTTGATAATACATAGCGAAAGCGGGGTGTCGAGTTTCATTTTGCTTGCATCCGGGGGATTTGGAAAATTGTACCAGTAGCCAGTGTTGCCCGCGCCAGTTGTGCTATCCTAACGCACAAAATATGGGCAAACAAGTTGAAGCGTTGGTGGTGGGTGGCGGGGCCGTTGGAGTGTGCACGGCTTTTTTTCTGGCACAACAAGGCATGCAGGTAACCCTGCTGGAAAAAGATGCGCTGGCCTCCGGCAGCTCGCATGGCAATGCGGGCCTTGTGGCCTACAACCACGCCATACCGCTCGCCGGGCCGGGTGTGCTTGGCCAGGGCCTGCGCTGGCTGGCAGATCCGGAAAGTCCGTTCTACATCAAGCCGCGCCCCAGCGTGGAACTGGCACGCTGGCTGTTGCAGTTTCAGGCGTGCTGCAATGAGCGTGCTGTGCGCGCCATCATTCCTCCCTTGCTGGAGATTGGCCGCGCCAGCCATGCTCTTTACACGGAGCTGATTGACGAATACAAGCTGGACTGCAACTACGAACACAAAGGCCGCTTGTATCTTTACCGAACCGCAGCGATGCTGCGCAAAGGAGAGCACAAGGCGCAGCTGCTGGCTGAGCACGGCGTGCCCAGCGAGCTGCTGGATGCCGGTGCAGCGCAGCGCATGGAACCCAACCTGCAGCCGGATGTAATTGGCGGCGTTTACTATCCGCTGTATGCGCACATCACTCCCGGAAAATTTGTGCACGCGCTGGCTGCCGTGGCGGGCGGGCTCGGCGTGAACATCCACACCCAAACGGAAGTGCTGGCGCTGGAAAGCAGCGCGGGACGCATTGCGCGCGTTGTAACCACCCGCGGAGACTTCCTGCCGCAGCATGTGGTGATGGCCACCGGTGCGTGGTCGCCGGAGTGGTCGCGCCAGCTAAAGCTGCGCCTGCCAATCCAGCCGGCAAAAGGCTACAGCTTTACGGTGCGCCGGCCGGCCGCCTGCCCCAACATGTCACTCTCGCTGGAGGAGGCGCAGATTGCAGTTACGCCCATGGGCTCCGAGATGCGCTTTAGCAGCACGCTTGAGCTGGGCGGCATGGACCTCAGCATCAACCAACGCCGCACGGATGCGATGCGGCGTGCCCTCTCCCGCTACATGCGGGGCATGGAAAATTTGGAGGTGCTTGAACTATGGCGCGGGTTGCGCCCATTAACGCCGGACAGTCTGCCGATCATCGGGCGCAGTCCGCAGCACACCAATGTAGTGCTTGCCACCGGCCATGGCATGCTGGGCATCACGCATGCACCCATGACCGGCCGGCTGGCTGCCCAGCTGGTGGCAGGCAGCCAACCGGCCATGAACCTGAGACCCTTTCAGGTCGAGCGCTTCCAGTAGACCGCCCGTGTCTGCGGTGCGGCAGCAGCGCAAGCTAACCTGCCGCTGCACCTAGCAATCCACAAGTTTCGGCTGCGCCAGCCAAATGCCACTTTTTCCATTTTCATTGGTGATGCTTTCCGCCGTTATGCATGCCGGCTGGAACCTGCAAGTCCGCCAGCGCCAGGACCCGCAGGAATTTGTGCGGATGCTGGTGCTGGTTGTTGTGCTGGGAATTGGCCCGGCGCTGGCTGCGGAACTGCTGCTGGTTCCGGTGCTGGCAACCACTTGGCCATGGATACTGCTGGCCGGCGTTTGCCAGGGCCTCTACTGCACGGGGTTGTCTTTTGGCTACCGCCATGGCGACTTCACCGTGGTGTACCCGCTTGCGCGGGCACTGCCCGCACTACTGCTCGCCGGCTTCGACGTGTGGGCCGGCCACGCGCCGTCCGCACTGGGCTGGCTGGGACTGGTCTTGGTGGCACTGGGCTGCGCTTTGATCCCGCTTGAATCACTGCGCAATATTTCCGCAAAGACCTATTTCAACCTGAGCACCGGCTGGACCGTGTTGATCGCGCTGTCAACTGTGGGCTACACGCTGGCGGACACGCGCGCCGCGAAGCAGCTGCCCTCACTCGCCAGCCTGCTGCAGTATCACGTGTTTGTGCAGGTCCTCGATGTTCTTTTCTTCGCACTATTTCTGAAGCTGCTGCGCGAGCCCGTCAAATTGAACTTTCCGCGCGGCACTTGGATTTCCACGCTGCTTGCCAGCGGCGCCATGTTTGGCGGCTACTCACTGGTGCTGTGGGTGTACCAGTTCAGCGAACAGGCGAGCTACGTGGTGGCGCTGCGCCAAGTGAGCATTGTGCTGGGTGTGGCGGGTGCAGCATGGCTGTTTCGCGAACCGGCAGCCCGCTGGCGGATCGCCATGGCTGCAATGATCGTCGCTGGAGTGCTCTGCATCAAGTTTGCCGCGTGACGCTAATCCATCAGCCAGCAGGCGTGCGCCGGAAAGCTAAGCACCACCTGCGCATCCACCGCCGGCAGCACCAGCTTGCGCTCGTTGAACATATCGACCGACAACTCCACCGCCCCCACGCGCACGCGCAGCCGCACTACATTCCCCAAAAAGTTGACGCTTAGCACGCGCCCGCTTAGCCGGTTGGCACCGGTCCCGTTAAGCACAAGTTCTTCCGGGCGGATTGCAAGGCGCGCACTGCCCGCCTGTTTGTTCGGCGCGGGCTGGCTGCTGGCCAAGGGCGTGCCCTCAAACGTGCAGGCTCCCGTGGCTGCATCGGTAACCTGCACCGGCAGCAAATTCAAGTGCCCCACGAACGACGCAGTGAACGCCGTGCGCGGATAGTTGTAAATTTCAAACGGCGTGCCCACCTGCTCAATGCGCCCCATGTTCATAACCACAATGCGATCAGAAAGCGAAAGCGCCTCTTCCTGGTCATGCGTGACATAAATAGTGGTCAGCTTCAGTTCCTGCTGAATGCGCCGAATCTCCGAGCGCAGCTCAATGCGGATCTTGGCATCCAGTGCCGAGAGCGGCTCGTCCAGCAGCAGCAACTGCGGCTGCACCGCAAGCGCGCGCGCCAGTGCCACGCGCTGTTGCTGGCCGCCAGATAACTGGTGCGGATAGCGGCGCGCGTAGTCCGGCAGCCGGATCAACTCCAGCATCACAGCCACACGCGCCTGTATCAGTGCTGCGGGTTGCCCCGCCACGCGCAGCCCAAAGCCCACATTCTCTGCCACTGTCATGTTTGGAAACAGCGCGTAAGCTTGAAACACCATGCCCACGTTGCGGCGATTCGCCGGTACAGAACTCACATCCACGCCGTTAATATGCACGCTGCCGGCACTGGCCTGCTCAAAGCCCGCAACCACGCGCAGCGTAGTGGTTTTGCCACACCCGCTCGGACCGAGAAACGAGATGAACTCGCCGCGTTCGATGCTCAGGCTAAAGTCATCAACTGCCGCACCCGCATCCGGCCCAAAATGCTTTGTAACGCCGCTAATTTCAAGAAATGCCATGAGTACTCCGCCGGGTCAGCGACCAATGGGCTGCAACCGCACATCGCCCCGGCTTACTAGTTGAATAATCCCCAAACAAATCCACGTGAGCCCAAAACTCAGGATCCCGAGCGCGGCCGGTTCGTAAGCTTTGCCTCCGCCAACAACTATCATGTATGGTCCCAGCGCCGGGCGCACCAAAAAATCCGCCAGAATCAGCTCACCCACCACCGTTGCAAATGTAATCAGCGAGCCGCTGAGAATGGCAACCCGCAAATTAGGAAAAATGACACTAAATAATACCCGCAGCCAACCGGCCCCCAGACTTTGGGCCGCCTCTGTCAGCGTGCGCACATCAATCGCGCGCATGCCCACATCAACCGCCCGGAACATAAACGGCATCGACAAAATAACGTACCCGGCCGTAATTAAGATATCAGTAGTGAACTCTGTTTGCGTCATGCGAAACGGCGGCCGGCTAAAAGTGCGAATGAGCCCGAACACGAGCACAATTACCGGGATGATGAAAGGCAACAGAGTTAGCAGCTCAACCACCGGCCGCAGGCGCGGCAACTTGAGGTGGATCCAATAGATCGTGGGCACAAACAGCATGATGCTCACAATCACAGTAATCACGCCCATGGTGGCCGAGTAGCGGAAACTATCCAGGAACTTGGGGTCAGCGAAAACTTTTTCGTACGCCAGAAACGTGAATGCGCCGCGCTTCATGCGCATCGAAAAGTCGAACGTTCCCCAAAGCGGCACAAAAAAATACAGCGTGGCAACCGTCACCCACAGCCATGTCCACGGGTTGAATCGGCTTTTCGTCATCGCCTAAGCCAGCGCGATGCGCGCCGGTCGAGCAACGCATACAACGCAATGCAAAAAGCCATCACCACAACCATCCCTAATGCCAGCGCGTAGCCGAGATTGGTATCACCCAGCACATCGCCCCGAATTTGCTGCCCAATCACAATTGTCACAAGCAAAATGCTGCCGCCGGTAAGCGCCTGGGCCGTGGCATACGCACCAAAGGCACTGCCAAAAAGCAGCAGGGTGGCACCCAAGATTGATGGCAGCAAGACCGGGAAACCAATAAGCCACCAATACTGCCACGCGCTTGCACCCAGATTCTCCGCAGCTTCGCGCCACTCCCGCTTCAACCCTTCAATCGCCGGTGTAATTACAAGCACCATCAGCGGAAATTGAAAATAAGTGTACGTGACTGCAAGGCCGACAGTGCTGTAGAGGCTAAAGCCCGCTTTATACGGATCAAACGGACACACCTGGCTTGCGTCGGCAGCACTGTAACAAATGCTCTTAAGGATGGCGGTAACAAATCCGGTGCGGCCCATGGTGGCAATAAATGCAAAAGCCAGCGGCACTCCGCCAAAGTTGGCAGCCAAACCGGAAAAAGTAAGCAGCGAGCTGCGCACCCAGCGCGGTGCCGCACCCATGGTGATTGCATATGCCACAAAGAAACCCAACACACCACCACTCACCGAGGTAATCAAGCTCACCTCGAGGCTGGTTCGATAAGCCTTGAGGATATAGGGGGAGAACAGTCCCTGGATGTTTACAAGCGTGAAATTTCCCTTTGCATCTTGGAACGCACCCGCAAATAAGTTTGTGGCCGGAAAGATCAGGAACGCTATGATAAAAGCAAAAAACGGAAGTACACCAAGGTAGTTCCACAGTGACGCAAGCATAGAGCCAGTCCGTGGCCGCAACCGTGATACCCGGGCGCCAGCAATTTCTGTCATGCTGAAATTAGAGCAAATAGAAACCAGACGATCGGCTTAAAATAAGCGGAGAGGTACTCATCCACGGCAAATTATAACTGCCAGCCGCCTTGCCCTTCACGCGTGAAGCACCGCCACCGTAAAAGCATACGGCCCGGCAACTTTTGCCGGGCCGTATTTCAACCAATTTCAACGAACGCGCTTACGGGCCTTTTTTGATGTCAAGGCCAACCACGGTGTCCCATTTCTCTTTGATGTTTGCGCGCGCAGCTTTGAGCTGAGCGCCATTAGGAACTACTGAAGTTTCAATAATTTTTGGATCAGGCAACTTAGCCTTGATATCATCCGGTACAACGTTTCGGCTGATCATATCTGCAAGCCGCGATGGTGTGCAGTAACCCTTCATCCAAATCAGCTGGCCCTCATCCGAATAGAGAAACTCTTCCCATAAGCGCGCCGCTGCCGGATGCGGAGCATACGCGCTAATGGCCTGCAAATAGTATCCGCCCCAATTCACGGATGCAGGATACACAATCTCAAGCGGCGGATTGCCCGCAAAGCTGTCAGCGTTTGCAAGCGCAAGATAGTTCCACTGGAAGGTAATCGGAGTTTCGCCCTTCGCAATCGTCCCGGAGTTTGCAATCAGCGGCAACAAATTACCGGAGGCGCTTAGCTGTTTGAAGAACTCAAGCCCGGCAGTGGTGTCATCCAGCGTACCGCCGCTTGCCATGCCTGCAGCAAACACGCTCTGCGCAGCCTGGTTTGAAGCGCGCGGATCCCCTGCCAGCGCAACCTGCCCGTTGTACTTTGGATCCATTAGATCAGCCCAGTCCTTCGGCACATCTTTCACCACGTCGGTATTCACTTCAAAAACCATCACACCGTTGTAGTCCACATAGTAGTAGCCATCAGGGTCCTTGTCGCCAACAATTGTGTCCCAAGTGGCAACCTTATAGGGAGCCAAGAGGCCTTCTTCTTTGGATGTTGGACCATACGCGGGACCGACGTCAATTACGTCCGGAGCCTGCGGGCCTTTGTTTTCCTTGTTGTCCTTGATGGCCTGAATCTCATCAGCGGAACCGCCATCCGGATTGAGCGAATTGACCTTGATGCCGTACTTGGCAGAAAAGGTGTCTATCATCTCACCGTAGTTGCACCAATCGACAGGCAGCGTGATGACATTCAGCGTAGCTTCAACCTGAGCCGCAGCCACCAAGTCATCCATGTTGCCCGCAGAGGTGGCAACATTCCAATCCACAGGCGCCGCCGGCACAAATGGCACATCAGTCGCGGGCACTGCCGGGACTTTAGTTGGTTCCGGCGCCGGAGCAGCTGCCACCGGCTCTGCCACTGGCGCTGGTGCGGCACAAGCGCCCAGCACCAATGCGCTGACAAGATAAATAGCACCGGCAACCTGCATGGTTTTGTGTTTAGTTTTCATTTTCTCTCCTATTGTAAATATCTGAAATTATCCTTCAATGTCAAACCGAAACCGGGGTGATTTGCTAAACCTGATAGGCGCGGCCTCCTGATAATCCGAACTAAGCAGAATCATAGCGGGCAGAACACACACGAAGTTCAAGATCGGACTAAATTAATTTTAGTTAGCGTGATAACGCTGAAAAGTCCGTACCTCAAAAAGCGCCCGCTTGCGTGACGCCCGGAGCCCTCGCAAACACATGAATGCACTTCCGCATAGCGGCACTATAGCACAATCAAGTATGCGCCGGAAAGCTGAGCCTCAATGGGTGCGCGCAGACCGGGTGCAGCCGGCGGCAGCGGCAATCAGAACACACGCTTATGCACTGCCAACGCCGGCTCCATTTTGCCCTAAAGTAGTGCCAATTCACGTGCTTCAGACGCTGTACGCCTCACGCCTGCCGGCCAGGCTATGGCCGCTCGCCACGCCGCAGGCGCGCATTAATGTCATCCAGCACTGCGGGTACATCCCAAATACCATCCACAACGTAGTGGGCGCCACACTGCGCCATGCGGCCGTAGGCACGGTCCAGCTTGCGCTTGAGTTCATCAGCCGGCGCATTTTTAACTTCCGCGTGATTCAGGCCGACTTCATTGCCTGTCAGCGCAAGACCAATTGTCCACATGTTGCAATTGAGGCCCTCTTCGATTCCAGGCAGCGTGTCATCAACCTTTACCATGGCCTCCATCGGGAAGATGCCAAGGTTCATCGCGTTTTGCACGCACATCCATGGTTCCGGCCGGCCCGCGGGCACATCGGTCGCGCATACTGTCGAGTCGGGTGCATAGTTGCGCTTCTTGGCCTCATGCAGCAACAGCTTCATCATTTCACCGGTATAGCCGGTGGTGGAGCCGATCTTCAGCCCGCGCTTGCGAAAGTCCGCGACCGCCTCAAGCGTGCCGGGTATCAGGTCCGCGTAATCCGCCAGGCATGCGAGCTGCAGCGGAATAAAATCCTGAAACATGCCTTCTATATCATCTTCGTTAGGCTGCCGGCCAAGGGCCGCCTGCCAGCGCTGGCTCACTTCCGGCAGCTGGGAGATCTTGCGAATGTGCACCTTTTTATGCGCACCCATTGGCACGCGTGCCTCGTCCACTGCAATCGGCACGCCCTTGCGCCGGTACACTTCCACGAAGACGGTGGCGGGCGCGTAACAACCATAGTCCATGGTGGTGCCAGCCCAGTCCAGCAGGATGCCTTTTAGCGGCCCGCGGTACTGGCGTTGAAAAAAGAATTCCATTAAAGTTGCTCCTAAAGTTTATTTGGCGGATGCTGTCGATTGCAGGCGCTGCGCGAACGCCCCGGCGCAACGCGCATCATAGCGCGGCTAAGCTACAAAGTCCATCTCAATTTTGACCTCGCGAATTGCAGCCAGCAGCGCCGTAAAGTCTGCCGGAAACAGGCGCCCGATGCAGCCGATGCGAAAGCAGTCCGCATTGCTTACCTTCCCCGGATAAATAACGTAACCCTTGTCACTCAAGCGCATATAAAACTCCTCAAACTCAAAGCGGGGATGGTCAGGAAATCTGAACGACACGATGATGTGTCCCTGATCCTGCGGCTGCAAGTACTCCTTAAAGCCAAGGCTGCGCATGCCCGCGACGAGCGTCTGATAGTTTTTGGAGTAGCGCTGCGCCCGCGCAATCACACCGCCTTCCGCCACGAGTTCATCAAGTGCCTGATGAAAGGCGAGCAGCGCGTGCGTGGGAGGCGTAAAACGAAACTGGCCGTTGGTTTCGAGCGCCTTCCACTGCCCAAACACATCGAGGCTCAAACTGCGCGCCCGGCCTTCGCATTCCAGAAGCGCAGCCCGGCTGGCCACTATCAGGCCAAAACCCGGCACGCCCTCAACACATTTGTTAGCCGAAGAGACAAGGAAATCAATGCCGGTTTTTTCCGGTTCGATTGGCATGCCGCCAAAGCTGCTCATGGCATCCACAATTAAGCGGCGCTTGTGGCGCCGGACCACGGCCCCAATCTCATCGATGGGATTGATCATGCCAGTGGTTGTCTCTGAGTGCACAAGCGCCACGTGCGTCAGCGCCGGATCCTGCACCAGCGCCGCTTCCACATCCGCCGCCGTTGGCTTGGCATCCTCCGGATAGGTCAGAGTAGTTGCATCAATTTTGTGCACCTTGGCAATTTGAGTAATGCGCTGCCCATAAGCGCCATTGCTGATCGCCAGAAGTTTGCCATCGGCAGCCACGGCTGAAGAGATAACCGCCTCGACGCTGTATGTGCCGCTGCCCTGCATGATCACGCACTCATAATCCGGCGCCGCCACCCCGGCGATCGCCAGCAGGCGCTGGCGCACATCCCGGACGAGGTTGATGAAGGTGAAGTCCCGCGAGCCAACGTCGCGCAGCATGGCCTGCTTCACGCTGCGGCTGGTGGTGAGCGGGCCGGGCGTGAACAACGGCTTGTCGTTGGCGGAGGCAATGTAATTACTGTGTTCCATAGTATTTACCCTGGCCAGGCTGCGCATTCACACTTCAAGTTCTTTACGAACGGCTCCGCACGAATGCCGCTTATGTTGCCTGCACCCACACTGTAGTTTTACCACTTGTTGATACACAAAACTCCATCGCTGCGCGCTCCCGGGCGCGCCAGTCACCGCAGGAGCCAAAGATTAGCTGCGCTTCACCACCACATCTGCAATTGCGTTGGCCGCCTGGTCTCCGCGGTCCGCTGCGTTCGACAAGTGCCGGTAGATCTCACGCAGCTTGAGCATGCTCACAACATGGTCTATGTCGCGCGGGTTGGCGAACAAGTCTGCCACGGCTTCGCGGTACACGCGCTCCACCCGGTTCTCCAGTGCCTTGGCGCGCATGGCGTGCTCATTGGCCACGCCGGGCCGTTCGTGCAGCAGCTTTACGCCGCGATGCACTTCTGCGCCCGCCTCCACCAGCAGCGAGCACATGCGCTGCAAAAAAACATTCGGCGAAACACCCAACAGCACCATCTCGTCCACGGTCGTATCGGCGTAATCCACCATATCGTCGATTGCACGCGAGAGCGCAAACACATCCTCGCGGTCAAACGGCGTTACGAAGTTGCGATTGAGCTCATCAATCAGAACCCGGCGCACTTCATCCGCCTCTTCTTCCACATGGTGCAGTTCTGCGGACACAGCGGGCAGCGGCTCGCGCATGTATTGCTCCAGCAGCAGCAGGCCGCGCTGCGTCAAATCGGTCTGACGCACAAGCAGTTCAAGAATTTGCTGCGGCTCTCGCCGCCGCCAAAACATCCACTTCATTGCGTTACCCCCGCCTGCCGCAAAAGCAGGCCAAAAAAAGCCGCTAATAACGCTGACAGCGGAATTGTCAGCAGCCATGTCCACAGGATCTCCAATGCCACGCCCCAGCGCACCCGGCGCACATTTTGGGCGGCACCCACGCCCATGATTGCCGCGCCGGTAATGTGCGTGGTGCTCACCGGAGCGCCGGTGAGCGCAGCACCCAGGATTACCGCGGCCGCCGCCGCCTGGCTCGCAAAGGCGTGCACCGGCCGAATAGTGTACATCCCGGAGCCCAGCGTGCGCATGAGCCGCCTGCCGCCAGTTAGCATACCGGCAGCACTTGCCAGCGCACTGGCAGCCACCACCCAAACCGGCACCACAAATCCCGGCACCAGCCCGCTCACGAAAAGGCCCAATGTAATAATGCCCATGCTGTTTTGCGCACTATTACTGCCATGCGTTAGTGCCAGCCCCATAAATGTAAAGCGCTGCGCGCGCTTAAACCACAGGTTGATGGATGGACTGGCTGCCTGTGCCAGCTCCAGCACCAGCTTGAGAAAGAGGTAGCCAAAAAGCAAACCGAGCAGCGGTGAAAGCAGCAGGGCTGCGTAGACGGTGCCGATCCCCGCCCATTGCACGCTGCCTAAACCCGAGCTTACGGCTGCCGACCCGAGGATGGCGCCCACCAAGGCATGCGCCCGCGAGGAAGGCATGCCCGTGTACCACGTAATCAGCGCCCAGGTTGTGGCGCCCCAAACTGCAGCCAAAAACACCGGCAGCGTTGCCGCGCCCGGCTGCACCAGCCCGCGGCCGACGGTGCGTGCGATTGCAGAGCCAAACAGAAACGGGCCGGTGAGCATGGCGGCTGCCGTAAGCAGCAACGCCGGCCGCGGCGCCAGCGCGCGTGAGGCAATCAGCGTCGCCAGCAATTTTGCGCTGTCGTGAAAGCCGTTCAGAAAGTCGAACAGCAGCACACTGCCAATGAGCATCACCAGCATAGCGGGCCAGCCGGCCGGCCGCAGCGGCAGCCGTTTGAAAAT
>CANNEJ010000025.1 GCA_947503585.1 Anaerolineales bacterium
GATGATATGCGGCACCACGCGCGGGGGGTATAAAGCAGGCGTGAAGTCGGGCAAAACTTGGCGTAAACGCGGCTGGCGGTTTACCGGCAGTGGCTGGCAAGCTGTCCGAAACAATTCGGGCCGCAGCGTGCAGCCCGCCCACCGACTGGCCAATCAGTGCCGGAAGAATTGCTTTTCACGGGAGCTTTTCTTAGCTATTCTTAGTAGTCCGCTTCTAAATTTGGCGCAGAAACGCGGTTTTTTGAACCGACCGCACGGCAGTACTCATTTCCCCATGGTTTATGCTGACTGCTGGCCGCGTGCCGATACCCACTGAGCAATGAAAAGCCTGCTGCAATTGCCGGTCGGTTTGGCGTTAAGCGCCGTTTGGCGCTTTGGGCCGGGGCGCGGCGTGCACCGATGAGGGTTGGGCGTTATCGCATTGTGCCCGGCACCGACCTGAGCCGGGCAAATTTGGAGGGCGCGCAACTGCGCAGCGTGGATATTCGTGGTGCCCAGATGCGCGGCATCAACCTGCGCGGTGCCAAGCTTAGCGGCGCCAACCTGGCGGGGTGCAACATGCTGGGTGCCAAGCTGAGTGGTGCCGACCTCACCGGCGCGGACCTAAGTGGCTGCCAACTGATGAATGCTGACCTGCGGGGTGCACGCCTGGAGTGGGCAGACCTTACCGGCGCCAAGCTGCGCGGCGTTACTTTGACCATGGCCACGCTTGCTATTGCCACACTGCGCGATGCGGATGTATTTGAGGCAGATCTGTCTGAGCTCAATATGCAGGGCGCTGACCTCACCAATGCCAACATGGAGGGTGCCAACTTAGCCCGCACCAACCTGGGCGGCGCAAACATGACGCGCACCAACCTGCGTGGCGCCAACCTTCAGGATGCGGATCTAACCGGCACGAAACTGAATCTTGCAATGCTCAACCATGCAAATCTTTCCGGCGCAAACATAAACGGTGCTAGTTTGCGAATGGCAGAAATGGATTTTGTGCGCCTGCATGGCGCACAGCTAAACGGGGATACTGTACTCGATACAAAATGGAAACTGGCATGGCGCCTCGTGACCGACGGCGCCGAAGGCCTCAACCTCACCGGCGTCGACCTGAGCAATGCCGACCTGAGCGGTGCGATGCTGCATGATGCCACATTGCGCGACGCGGACTTTTCCAACAGCATACTTTGTGATGCAGATATGCGCGGTACTGACTTTCGCGGTGCCTGCCTTTTTGACACCGACCTGACAGGTGCGCGCCTGAATCTGTCTGCGCTTGCCGGCGCGCGCATCAACGCGGGCACCAAACTGGATCCTAAGTGGCGCACCGTCTGGAAAATCAGCACGGAGGGAATCGGCGGCATCTCCGCCCGCGGCATTGATTTGAGCCAGGCGAGCTTGCGCGGCGTGGACCTGGCAGCCGCAGACTTCATTGCCACGGACCTGCGCGAGGCGGACCTGAGCGAAGCCAATCTGCGCGGCGCCGCACTGATGAAATCAAACCTGGAGGGCGCGAACCTGGCTGATGCCGAACTGGACGGCGCTCTACTGCATTGGGCCAAGCTGGACAAATACACGCGCATCCACCCCAAGTGGCGCAAAGTGTGGCAGTTGGCCTCATTCGGCGGCAGTGAAGCGGACCTGCGCGATATAGACCTGAGCAATGCTTACCTTTTTGTTTGCAATCTGCGCAAGGCGCAGCTGCAGCGCGCAAACTTTTCCGGCGCCAACCTCAAGGGCGCAGACCTCTCCCGCGCCCAGATGGAAGAGGCAAATCTGGCGGGAGTACTCGGGGCCAACGCCAACTTCAGCCATGCCGCGTTGGGCTTTGCCAACTTCTCCGGGGCGGATCTCAGTGCGGCCAATTTTTCGAATGCGGTGCTGGTTATGGCCATTCTGACGAATGCCAATTTTTCGGGTGCCAACCTGTCTGGTGCCCAGCTGAACCAGGCCAATCTGGTTGGCGCTGATTTTTCCGGCGCAAACCTGAGCGGAGCGGTGTTCAATGGTGCGAATCTCACAGACGCGAGCCTGATGCAGGCCAACGTGAGCGATGCTGCTTTTGGCGGGGCCAATCTAATTCGGTGCTCGATGACTGAAGCAACCTCCAGCAAAGGCACCCAGTTTGACCGGCGCTGGAAGCCTGGCCTCGAACTGGCAATCCACGGTCCGGGGCCGCGGGATTTGCGCGGCAGCAAATTGCTTTTGGCCGGTCTGCGAAACATCAACCTCGCTGGCGCGCGGCTTTCCAAGTCTGACTTTCACGAATCGGATTTGTCCGGCGCCAATTTGGAGGACGCGCAGGTTGATGGCTGCGGCATCAACAAGGCGCGCCTGCGCGGCGCAAACCTGCGCAACGCCAACCTCGAAGGCACATTGCTCAAAGGCACGGATCTAACCGGTGCCAATCTGAGCGGGGCCAACCTCGCCGGCGCTTTTTTGACAGACGCAAATCTCTCGGGTGCGGACCTGCGCCGCGCCGACTTGCGCCGTGCCAACTTGCGCCGCGCCAATTTGACTGGCGCAAACTTGTTGGGCGCCAACCTGCACGGCACTGAAGTATTTGGCGCGCAGCTGTCTGCTGCCACCCAAATCGAGCCAAAATGGTCTGCCATCTGGAGCGTGCAGCAAGGCACCGGTGCGGATACTGACCTGAAGGGCAAGGACTTCAGCGACACCAATCTGGCGCGCCTTCAAATGCAGCGCCTAAACTTCTCCGGCACCAATTTTGCCAACGCCAAAATGTCCGGCTGCAATTTGTCTAACGCCGTGCTGGCGGGTGCGCAGCTGCAGGCTGCGCAGCTTGCCGGTGCAGACCTGCGCGATGCCGACCTGAGCGGCGCGGATTTGATGGGCGCGCAGCTTACAAAAGCGCAGCTGGACCGCTGCCGGCTTGAAGGCGCGGACCTGAGCGACGCTATATTGTCCGGCGCCAGCCTTATCAAAGCAGACTTGAGCGGCGCACAGCTGCTGCGCGCGGACCTGAGCGGCGCAATATTACTGCAGGCGCAGCTGGCGCGCGCCGGCCTGCAGGGCGCAATACTCGACGTCAACACGCAGCTGGATCCCAAGTGGCGCCTGGTGTGGGAGCTGGCCACAAATGGCGGAGCGTGGCGCAACCTGGCTGGCAAAGACCTGAGTTTGGCCGGCTTGCGGCGCGCCAACTTTACCGGCGCCAAACTGGCGCAGGCAAACCTGATGCAGGCGGACCTGTCCGAGGCACAGGCAATGAAAGCTGACTTCTCCGGCGCCAACCTGAACGGCGCCAATCTTCAAGGAGCCACCCTCACCGCCGCCAAATTTTCTAATGCAGATTTGCAGGGTGCAAATTTGGAGAATGCAGATTTGAGCGGTGCCGTTATGCACGGTGCCAACCTTTTTGGCGCCCGCTTGGAAAACGCTGTGCTGCTGGAGACTAACTTTAGCGGCGCAATCATGCCCGACGGCAGCCGCGAAGACTAAAGCCGCGCGGCGGGGCGCTGCCGCCACCCATAACTTGCTGCCGCCGGGGAGCGCACTGTAAGTGCAGGGCGCTGGTGCACTGCGTGGACTGCCACGCCCGCAAGCGCTTGCTTAACCGCTGGTGAGGTAGCCCCACATCCAGCAGGCGCCGATCTGCACAAACACAAACAAAACCATTTTTAGGATTGCCCCTTTGTCGATCTCGCGCCCTTCCAGCCAGGCTGGTGGCTGGCGCGGCGCACGCGCCGGCGGCGTGGGCTTTGGCGGCGGCGGGCTCGCCGGAAGTTGGTCGTCGCTCATTAAATATTCTCAGCTGCAGCGGAAAGTGCTTGAGCCTGAATATAGCATTTCAGTGCAACAACTATGGCAGTTTCCATTTATGTGAAGTTTACGCAGACTGCGGACGTTCGGCATAATATTAGCGCGGAGTAAATGTCCGGTGAACGCCGCTGAGGATCCGCAAATTATTAGCGTGCTGCAGGCTCTGGCAGGCTGCAGCGGGCCCGGCGATCTCGTGAGCCGGCTGGCCGGACTCCCCGGCTGCCGCAGCGCTGCCATATTTGGCGCCGGCGCGGACGGCAGCCCGGTGCAGCTGGCGGCGCAGCCCGCAGACAGTTTTGAAGCCGCGGCTGCGGATGTGCGGACGCTGTTGCAAAGTGCGCTGCAGAGCGGGCAGGGTGCGCGCGCACCAAGCGCCGCTGGCGCAATGGCCGCGGAGCAAATTTTTATGCCGCTGCATCTACCGATGCCCGGTGCATTATGGCTGGTGGCGGTTCCGGATTGCGGGTTGACTGCCGCGCCCATGCTGCCGCTGCTGCGCACAGTTGTGGAGCACGCCCTGACCGGCACGCAGCTGGCTGCGGCGCAGGCACAGCTGGCACTGGCACCGCGCGAGCGCGATGCCGCCGGCAGCGCGCTTGAAACATTTTTGTATTCAGTGAGCCATGATCTGCGCAACCCTGTCAACGTGGTGCGCGGGCTGTCCAACCTGGCGCACTCGCATTATGCGGGCACGCTGGACGATCGCGGCCAGGATTACCTCAAGCGCATTGCCGGCACCGCTGGCTCTATCAGCACCATGCTGGAAGGCCTGTTGCAGCTGTCACGGCTGGGGCGTGAGCCGCTACAAAATGTGCGCACAGATAGCGGGCGGGTGGTGAAGCTGGTGCTGGCGCAAAACCGCTACCTGCTGGACCCGGCCGGCGTGGCCGTGCAAACACCGGATACCTGGCCGCTGTTGAACTTTCCGGAGCAGCGCCTGCTGCAGGTGCTGGGCAACCTTGTATCCAACGCGGTGAAATATATGGGCAGCCGCGTGCGCCCGCAAATTGACATCGGCTGGCGCCAGGAGTCCGCAGCGTACGCCATTTGGGTGCGTGACAACGGCGTGGGGCTCACCCCGGAGCAGCAGCTGCATCTGTTTAAGCCGTTCTATCGGGCGCATGCGGTAACTGCGCCGGGCATCGGGCTTGGCCTCAGCATTGTCAAGCGCATTGTGGATTTGCGCGGCGGGGCAGTGCGCGTGAGCAGCGAACCCGGCAAGGGCAGCGAGTTTTTATTTACGGTGCCGCTGCAGGCATCTGAGGCGATTGCATGATTGAACTTCACGCTGCGCTGGATTACAATTCAGAGCCCGCCCTTGGCTGGCAAGAAGTTATTGTGAATACGCCGCGCATTCTGCTGGTTGAAGACGATGAGAATGTGGCGTTTGTGACGCGCGAGACGCTCGCGGGGAACGGCGCCTATTTGGTGGAGCGCGCTGCCAGCATTGGCGCTGCGCGCCAGCTGCTGCGCACGCAGCGCTTTGACCTGGTCTTGATGGATTACAACCTGCCCGACGGCACCGGCCTGCAGCTGGTGCAGGAGCTGGGTGCCAACATGCCGGTGGTGATGGTGACCGGGCGCGGCGATGAACGCGTGGCCACCGAAACCCTGACAGCTGGCGCAGTGGATTACGTTGTAAAGGCCGGTGACTATCTGGCGCGCGAGTTGCCGGAAAAGATTGACCGTGCGCTGCAGCAATGGCAGCTTAAGCGCGCAGTAGCGCGCGCCGAGAGCCGCTACCGCTCTATTTTTGATGAGGCTAGCGACGGTATTTTGGTGTGCGACATAAATGGAGTGGTGCTGGAGGCCAACCAGCATGCTTGCCGCTGGCTGCAGCTGGAGCGCCCGGCATTGGTGGGCCAGCGCATTCAAGATTTAGAGCAGCCCTTGCACCCGCTGGTGCGCGCAGAGGTGGCAGAGCGGTTGGAGCGGGCCGGCGAGGCAGTTTATGAGGCTTGGTTCCGGCGCGCGGACGGGACCAGCTTTCCGGTTGAGGTGAGTGTGCAGCGCGTGGTGCACACCGAGCAAAGCCTGCTGCAATATTTTGTGCGCGATACCACGCAGCGCAAGCAAATCGAGGAGCAGCAGCAGGCGCGCCAGCGCGAGGTTTCGGCGCTCGGCCAGTTGACGGCGGCCATCAACCGCTCGCTGGAGCTGCCGGAAGTGCTGGAGGCGGCCTTGAATGAGCTGCTCGCTGCGTTGCAGGTGGATTGCGGCGCCATTTACATCGAGCGGGACAACGGCTTGTATTTAAGTGCGGCGCACGGCTTCTCGGCGGAGTTCCGGGGCAGCGCAGCGCGCTACCCACAGGCAGCCGATGCGGTTGCTACCGCTGCGGCACTGCCGGACCCCATGCTGCCGTGGCTGGCGGCCGAGCAGGTGCAGGCTGCACTGGCGGAGCCGCTGGCTGCGCCTTCCGGGCCGGTGGGTGTGCTGCTGCTGGGCGACCGGCGCCGCAAGACCTTCAGTGCCGACGAAAGCAACTTTGTGCGCGTCACCTGTGATCGCATTGCGGGTGCAGTTGAAAATGCGCGCCTGCTGCAGCGGCTGCAGGCGTCCGTGGAAGCCACGCGCACCGCGCAGGCGCAGCTAATG
Organism: Anaerolineales bacterium; assembly: GCA_947503585.1. Classification (GTDB taxonomy): domain Bacteria; phylum Chloroflexota; class Anaerolineae; order Anaerolineales; family UBA11657; genus BD1. The sequence continues at coordinate 6,373 of CANNEJ010000025.1, forward strand.
CAGGCCGCGCGGCTTTCCGCCATCGGCCAAATGGCCGCGGGCGTTGCGCACCAGATCAGCAATCCGCTCACCACCGTGATTGCGGACTCGCAACTGCTGCTGCGCGCTGTGGCGCCGGATCATCCGGCGCATGCCTCGGCGCTGGCCATCCAGCATGCGGGCTGGCAGGCGCAACGCGTGGTGCAGCGCCTGCTCAACTACTCGCGCCCCGGTGAAGAAGTGATGCGGCCCACGCGCGTAACCGGCACTGTGGGCGATGCCTTGGATCTGGTGCGCTCCTACCTGCAGCGCAGCGGCGTGCAGCTGGAGCTGCAGCTCGACGCGGAACTTACACCGGTGATGGCAATCGAGTCGCAGCTGGAAGAGATTTGGATCAACCTGCTGATGAACGCCCGCGACGCGCTGGTGGACACCAAGGCGCCGCGCGTAACTGTGGCTGCGCGCTGCACGCCGGACGGGCGGGCAGTGGAAGTGGAAATTTCAGACAACGGCCCGGGCATCAGCGTCGCGGATCAGGCTGCGATCTTTGAGCCCTTCTACACAACCAAAGCCGACCGCGGCGGCACAGGCCTGGGCCTCTCCGTTTGCCAGACCATTGCACAACGCCATGGCGGCTATATCACTGTACAATCAAGCGAGGGAGCCGGCGCTGCGTTTTTGACGCACCTGCCGTTTGCGCCCGCCTAGTATTACGCCCAAGGAGCTCATGCATGAACATTGACAAACAAAACGTGCTGGTTGTGGACGATGAACAGCTGGTGGCGGGCAGCATCGAGCGCGCGCTGCGCTCCAATGACTTTGGCGTTTCGGTTGCCAACAGTGGCGTGGAGGGCCTGAACCTGGCACGCCGCCACCGGCCGCAAATGATGGTGCTGGATGTGATGATGCCCGGCATGGATGGTTTCGAAGTCTGCCGGCAGGTGCGCAGCGATCCGCTGCTGGGCGAGATGCCAATTCTGTTCCTCACCGCCCGCGGCGGCGATGAAGACAAAATCACCGGCTTGCGCGCCGGAGCTGATGACTACCTGACCAAGCCGTTCAATGTGGATGAGCTGGTGCTGCGCATTCGCGCCATCCTGCGGCGGGGCACCGGCGCTAAAGCCGGCGCGGCAGCCGCGCCGGCAGACCAGATTTTGATTCGCGACCTCTCCCTGAATTGCAAGACCTTCACGGCCCGCCGGCAGGGCGTTGAAATCATGCTAACGCCAGTGCAGTTTGACCTGCTGTACTTTTTGATGAGCCACCCTGATGAGGTGTTTTCACCCACCAAGCTGCTGCATGATGTTTGGGATTACCCGTTTGATGCGGGCTCGCCGGACTTGGTGCGTGTGCACGTAAAGAACCTGCGCGAGAAGGTCGAGCCGAACCCTTCCGTGCCGGAGTACATTGTGACTGTGCCCGGGCATGGCTACTGCATTCGGGCGGGTTAAGCCTGTTTTAGCTGCAGCTAACGCGCCTTTAAGGGCGCCTTTACTTGCCTCTGATTCATGCGTGTGCTAAACTGACCTCGCTATGATTCGGGTAACACGCTTTGACGGCTCTGTGTTGTTTATTAATGCCAATGCCATCAAAAGCGTACAGGCGGCGCCAGACACCATCATCACACTGCTCAACGACCAGGACCGTTTTATGGTCCGCGAGGCCCGCGATGTCGTGATTCAGGCTATTCTGACGTACCAGCGCTATGTGCATCAGCCCCTTTCCGGGGATGCGACAACCGCAATGGAGCGCTTCATTTTGGATGCCCAGACGGACATCAACGAATAGTTATAGGAAGGCAAGCTCATGAATTTAGCCATGGTGGTGGGGATCGGATTATCGTTTGGAATGCTCATGGCGGCCGGGTACATTGAAGGCGGTATGTCGCCGCACATCGTTTTCTTTTTGTTTTCTCACATCACGCCTTTCATGATCACCCTTGGCGGCGGCATTGGTGCGGCAATAGCGTCCGTGCCAAAGGGCACGGGCTTTGGAATGCATAAACTATTTATTCAGGCATTTACTTCACCATCGCACGACACTTTGAAAACGGTTGAGGAGATTGTGGCGATGGCCGATACCGCCCGAAAGGATGGCGTGCTGGCACTGGAAGCGGTGGTCAAAGATATTCACGACCCGTTTCTGCAAAAGGGAATGTCTATGGTGGTGGATGGGCTGGATGCCTCCTCGATTGAGAGCGTCCTGAGGCTGGATACTGCCAACATGCAGGCCCGCCATCACGCGGGCATTGACTTCTTCAACAAATTTGGCGCTTACGCACCCACGATGGGGATCATCGGCACCGTCATGGGCTTGATTGAGGTGCTAAAGAACTTGAACCAGCCGGAGAAGCTCGGCGGTTTGATTGGGGTTGCGTTTCTGGCCACGCTCTGGGGCGTTATGCTGGCTAATTGTTTTTTTCTGCCGATGGGCAGTGGATTAGTTCACAAGGATCACCACGAGGCTGAGGGCCGGATGATGGCCCTGACCGGCATCCTGGGCATTCAGGCGGGCGAGAACCCGCGGGTGCTGAGGGAAAAACTGCTCTCCTATGTTGCACAGGGCGGCCGGCCGAAGGAAGAGGCTTAGTAACAAGCTTCCGCGGCTTTTTACCGGGCGAACCTGCATGGCAACTGTAACGCTACCAGCCCCGCTGCGCGCGCTGGCCGGCGGCAATCGCGAAATCCCGCTGGCCGGGGTGACTGTACTGAGCGCGCTGCAAAGCGTGGCACGCGAGTACCCGCGCCTGCGCCGGCATTTGCTCACGCGCTGGGGCAGCTTGCGCCCGTTGTGGGTGGTGTTTTTAGACGGGCGGCGCTTGCGCTTTCCGGCACTGCGCCTGCTTTCCCCCGCGGCGCATCTGCAGCTGGTACCTAGCCCGCGTGGCGGCAACTGGCTGGTCAGCTACTCGGACTTTATCACGCTGCTGTTTGTGTTTTTTGTGGTGCTCTTCTCAATGTCTTCGGAAAACACCTCCAAGCTAAAGCTTGTGGTTGAGAATCTCTCGCGGGCGGTGGCCGGCCTCAAGTCGCTGGATGTTGTGTCGCCTTCCATCAGCTTGGGGGGTGCCCTGGACAAAGGCAATCCCGTGCCAATCATCATTGCGGAGCTGCCGCCGCGGCCGCCGGAGACGGTGGACATGCTCTCCGACATGGCCGCACAGCTGCGGGAAGCCGGAGTCAGCGGCGATGTGTCGCTGCAAGCGAATGTCGAGAGCACGCTCGTGGCATTTAACGACAAACTGCTATTCAAGCCTGGTACGGCGGAGTTTGAGCCGTCTGCGGTGGAAGCCCTGCAAGCCATGCTTGAGTTTTTGCAGAATAGCGAGAAAGAAGTGCGCGTGATCGGGCATACTGACAACACCGCCACAGACCCCGCGCAGTTTGAGACAAACTGGGAGTTGTCTGGTGCGCGCTCCGTTACAATTGTGCGCTGGCTGATTGAGATGGGCTCTATTCAGCCCAAGCGCCTGGTGGCCGTGGCGCAGTCTGAATTTAGGCCGCTGTTTCCAAATGACAGCGAAGAGCATAAAAAGAAGAACCGGCGCAGTGAAATCATGGTCATAAATCCGATAGAAAAAAAGGCCACCATGTCGGTTGGGGCGGTGGGCTCCACAGAAAAGATCCCGGAGCTGCCTTAGGGCACCTGAACTCGTCTTACCATGGCCTCCTCCTCCTCATCATCCTCCTCCTCTGCTTCGCACGGCGGTGCCGGCGACGCCTGGCTGGTGAGCTTTGCCGACTTCATGACGCTGCTGTTTGTATTTTTTGTGGTGATGTATGCCCTGGCGGTTGTGAACGTCTCGAAGATGGAGCAGCTGGCTAAAGTGCTGCAAAGCACAATTGGCGGCATTGAAGTGAAGCAGAAGGTGGAAGCTAGCATTAGCGGTGCCATGCCCCTGGGTGAGGGCCAGCCCGCTGCAATTGTGCTTGATAAATTTCCGCCGAAAGTACCTCCCATGTATGATGCCGCGGATGAGCTGACCCAGAAGCTGAAAGAGTCCGGGCTGGAGGGGCAGGTGAAGGCCGACCAGATGGTCGAAGGTACACTGCTGACCTTCAACGACAAACTGTTATTTCGGCAAAACAGCGCCGAGCTTGAGCCCACTACACTGGACGCCATGAAGCAGCTCGCCGAGTTTCTAAACACGGTGCCGAATGAAGTGCGCATTGTGGGGCACACAGACCCGGCTCCGCCGACAGACCCGCGCTACCCAACCAACTGGGATTTAAGTATTGCGCGGGCACTGGCAGTGGTGCGCTATCTGGTGGATGTGGGCGGCGTCGACCCGGCGCGCCTGCAGGCGCAGGCGCGCGCGGAATTCTCCCCGTTGCGGCCGAACGACAGCCCGGAGAGCGTTGCACTAAACCGGCGCGTGGAAATAATGATTGTGAATGAGTTGGCTCAACCAAAAGGCGGGGTTAACCCGATCGAGGGCGGCGGCGCCGATGCCGGTGCGGAAGGCGCCGCGCCGCCACCGCCGGCCAGCGGGAATTAGCGCTGCCATTACTCCTCCGCATATTTAAAGGAATTACACATGACTAAAAAAGAGGCAAAGCCGGCTGCGCCCGCGGCCGTCGAAGGCGAAGGCGAAGGCGATGCACCCCCAAAGAAACGCAACCTGCTGCTGATCATTGGCGGTGCGGTGGGCGCGTTGGTGTTCTTGGGAATGG
>CANNEJ010000026.1 GCA_947503585.1 Anaerolineales bacterium
GCGCAATGCCCACATCCCAAATGCGGCGCTTAGCAGCGCTGCGTATCCGGCATAGCCGATTGCCTCGTAGGGTGTGTTGACTGCGTTTTGGGCGAGCGTGGCCAGCGCGCTACCGCGCAGCAGTGGATGTTCGGGCGGCGGCACGAAGACTGATAGCAGGTCCACCGACTGGCTGACCACGCCGCCCACTTGTGTGTTGGTTGCGCTGACGCTGGCGTTGGCCGCCAGCATTGGCCAGTAAAGCGGCAGAAGCAGCACAAGCGCCAGTGCCAGCGCAGCCAGCAGAGCCGCCCGGATGTGGCCATGGCGCAGCTGGCCCGCATGCGCCCCCACCAGCACCAGCGCCGCCGGCAGCAAAAAGTACGCCGGCAGGTTGGGGTGCCCGCTAGCAAGTAGCGCTCCAAACGCCGTGCCGGCTGCGTTGCGCCAGCCCGCCGCCAGCAACAAGCGCCGCAGGAAAAATGCAAACACTGGAAAGCCGACCAGCCACACAATATTTAGGTGCCCGCCGGTCATGTGGCCCCAGACGGCCGGGCTGAAGCCGAAGAGCAGGCCGCCCCAAAAGGCCGCGAGCCGGCGCCCCGTCAGGTCATACGCAAAAACGAACATGGCGGCAGCGTTGAGCGCTGGCGCCAGCAGCATGGCCAGGTTGTATGCAACCGCAGGCGAAATCCACAGTGACAAAATTGCCGGCAGCATAAACGCGGGCAGCTGCGTCAGCGCCAACGGCACATACTGGCCGGCCGGGTGGTTCAGAATACCAATCAGTGCCGGGCTGGCGGCGTTGCGCAGCAAAGCTTCGCGCACCCACCAGATGAACCAGACATTTTCATGCGCATCGCTGCCCAGCTGGCCAACGAGCGCAGTGGACAGGCGGGCAACAGCCGGCAGGGTAAGCCCGATTGCCAGCAATTGGTACAACCCAAACGCCGCCAGCACGGATCGCCAGCCAGCCAGGCGCTGCGAGAGCCGATCAAGCATTTTTACTTATACTGCCGGATGAGTTGGGATGTTGCCGGCGCATGTAAAAGAATTTGCGCCTTGCAACAATGCCTGCCGGCCGCCGTGTTTGGGGGGCAGTGCCGGGCGCATCGGGGCTGCGCCGCACTTTAGCGCTGCAAAAATCCTGCCGGCTTTAGCTTTTCGCAAAGCTCCGGAGCCGGTGGCCGCAGCAATGCACGCGCGCAGCGGATGCATTGCCGGGCCGCAATCACGCTGGCGGCAACGGCGTTTCGCCGGGGCGCGCAAACAACGCTGCCAAATGCAGCGCGCCGGCAGAATCCACCAGAGACAAAACTTCATCGCCGGCCAGCAGCTGCGTGGTGCCTTGCGGTACCACCACTTCCGGGCCCCGCAGGATGGCACACACAAGGCAGTTGTTCGGCAGCTGCAGGTCGCGCAGGTGCATGCCCACTGCCTTGGCCCCGGGCGGAATTTTTTCCTCCACCATGGAGTACGCACCGCGGCGCAGCTTGAAGAGCGTCATCATGTCGCCCATGGACATCTCTTCCGTCACCATCTTGGCAAGCAGGTCAGCCTGGTTCAGCGCCACATCAACGCCCATTTGCGGCGTAAACAGCCAGGCATTGATGGGGTTGTTGATGCGCGCGATGGTGCGCGCCACGCGAAATTCAAAGCGCGCCAGCGTGCACACTACCAGGTTGGATTCATCCAGCCCGGCAACAGCTGCCAGAACCTTGGCTTCCCGGATGCCGGCGCGCTCCAGCACCTCTGGTGAACTGCCATCGCCGGTCACTATCACTTCGGCCGGCAGCACGCGCTGCAGCTCCAGCAGGTCCTTGCCGCGCCGCTCCACAATGCGCACACTGTGCCGGCCCTCCAGCAGCAGGCCCGCCAGATGCAGGCCCGTGCGCCCGCCGCCCACAATCACTACATGCATGGTGTCACTCCTTGAGCGCCAGCAGCGCCACCAGCCGCTCCAGCGCCACAGCCAAAACTGAAACGTGCAAAATATCGCCGGCGCGCAGCAGGGTGCCGCTTACCGGCACAAAGGCCTGGTTGTCGCGGGTGATGGATGCAACGGTGATCTCGCCCGCCACCTGCAGCTGGCTGACGGGCTGGCCGTCCAGTGCGCGCGGCACCTCCGCGCGCACCAGCTCCACCTCACCCTGTCCGAAGCTTTGGTGCGAGTCCACATCTGCATGCGCCAGCAGCTGCAGGGCGCGCGCGGCGCCCCAGCTGGTGGGGCAGATGGTTTGCAGGCCGAGTTTGTTATAGATGTCTGCGTTGCGGCTGTCATACACGCGCGCCAGCACGCGCGGCACGCGGAAGATGTTGCGCGCAATGCGCGCCGTGAGCACATTGGCATTATCTGAAGAGCTGGTGGCGATAAAAGACTCGGTGCTTTCAATACCCGCCTGCAACAGCGTGGCGCGGTCGTAGCCATAGCCGCACACTGTGCGGTCGGCAAAGGTTGGCCCAAGGCGCGCGAGCGCCTCGGCGTCGCGGTCCACCACGGTGACGGCGTGGCCCTCGCTGTGCAGCAGGCGCGCCACGGCTTCGCCCAGGCGGCCACACCCCATGATGATCACTTGCATGACTGCCCTCCATGGCGCACGCGCTTGTGTTGTTTCATACCGCCGCACTGCGCGCAGCGCGCGTGCGCACGCTCAATTTGCGCAGCCATTCCATGCCGTACAAAATCACCGCATGGGCTGCAAACATCGGCAACATCCAGAATGGCACGGGCGCATGGTCAAACAGGCGCGCCAGCGCCGGTACATAAACCAGCAACCCGATGAACACAATCTCCGCTCCCACCCCCAGCAACAACCAGCGATTGGTAAACCAGGCCAGCCGGGTTACGCGCTCGCTCTCCGTGCGGCAGGCGAAGGCGTTGCCCACCTGCGCCGCCACCACGCCCACATGAAACACAGTTGTGGCCAGCAGGTACAGCGCGGCGCCGCTCAGGTTGATGGCCGGCAGCCAGTCCGGGCGCTGCATTCCAGCCGGTACCGGCAAGGCGCCCGCCAGCCAATACACCGCGCCAAAGCCGGCAAAGCACAGCGCCGTTTCAATCATACCCAGCCAGGCAAAGGCGCGCAATAGCAGCTTGCGATTAATTAATGGTTCGCTGCGCGGGCGCGGCGCACGCTGCATGGTGCCGCGGTCCGGGTGCTCGCTGCCCAATGCCAGTGCCGGCAGCACATCGGTGCCCAGATCAATTGCCAGAATTTGCGGCACCGTCAGCGCCAGTGGAATGCCAAACAGGGCCGTGGCAAGAAACGGCATCACCTCCGGCACATTGCTGGCCAAAATGTAAGTGATGAAGCTGCGCAGGTTGTCATACACCGTGCGGCCTTCTTCTATGCTGGACACAATCGAGCCGAAGTTGTCATCGGTAAGCACAATGTCGGCAGCCTGGATTGCCACGTCTGTGCCCGTGATGCCCATCGCCACGCCGATGTCGGCTTTGCGCAGGGCGGGCGCGTCGTTCACGCCGTCGCCGCTCACCACCACCACATCGCCGCGCGCCTGAAATGCCGCCACCAGGCGCAGCTTGTGCTCGGGCGCCATGCGCGCAAACAGCACTTCGCCGGCCAGCGCCGTCTGCAGTTCGCTGTCGCTCAGCTGTTCCACTTCTGCGCCGGTGATGATGCGCGCATCGGTGCGCGTGAGGATGCCCACGCGCCGGGCGAGCGTTGCAGCCGTCAGGCCGTAGTCGCCCGTGATCATCACAATGCGAATGCCAGCTGTACGGCAGGTGGCGACAGCGGCTGCAACCTCCGGCCGCGCCGGGTCCAGCATGCCGGCCAGCCCCAAAAATGTGAGCTGCTGCTCGACCCCGGTTTCCGTGTAGCCGCCTTGCCCGGCCAGCCGGCGCTGCGCCAGGCCCAGCACGCGCAGCGTGTTGGCCGCATAGTCCTCGTTGGCTGCCAGAATCTCGGTGCGCATTTCATCCGTCAGCGCCTGTTCGCGCCCGCCCAACATGACGCTGGTGCAAAGCTGCAGGACTTCGCGCGGCGCGCCCTTTACAATGGCCAGCTCGCCGTCCGGGCATTGATGCACAGTGCTCATGCGCTTGCGGCGCGCATCGAAGGGCAGCTCGTGCAGGCGCGGGAACTGCGTGAACATGTCGGCCGCGAGCAGCCCGCCCTTGATTGCCACCGCCAGCAGCGCGGCCTCGGTCTGGTCGCCCAGGCAGTGCCATAAGGGTTTGTCGGCGGTGGGTGCGTTCAGGCGGGCGTTGTTGCACAATGCACCGGCGCAGAGTAGATGCTTCAGGTCGGCTTGCAGTGCCGGGTCCGCGGGAGCCGGCAGTATTGCGCCTTCGGGGGCATAGCCCACCCCGGTCACCTCCAGGCGCTGCCCGCCCACCCAAAGTGTGCGCACAGTCATTTGATTTTGGGTGAGTGTGCCGCTTTTGTCTGTGCAGATGACAGACACTGAGCCCAGTGCCTCCAGCACAGAGAGCTGCTTTACCAGCACACCGCGCTTCGTAAGGCGCTGCGCAGCGCTCGCCAGCGTCAGCGTCACAAGCGGCGTGAGCCCCACCGGCACTGTGGCCACCAGCAACCCGAGGGTCAACAGGCCGGCATCCAGCCAGCTCATGTTAAGTTGCGTTTCGCTTATAGAAAAAACAATTGCGGCCAGCCCGCAGGCCAATAGGGTGCTAGTGCGTGTAATGCGTTCAATCTGTTTTTGCAATGGGCTGGTTTCGCTTACCACTGCCTGCGTGAGCGTGGCAATGCGCCCGAATTGCGTGAGCGCGCCCACGCTGAAAACCACGGCGCGCGCAGTTCCGGAAACAACCGAGGTGCCGGCAAAAATAAGATTGGGGCGCTCAATCTCCGTCAGGCCCGTCCGCCGCGAGGCGGCAGCCGTCTTGCGGGCGGGCACGGCTTCGCCGGTAAGCGTGCTGTTGTTTACGCGCAGCCCAAACTCTTCCACCACGCGCGCGTCGGCGGGAATGTTGTCGCCCTCGGCCAGCACAATCACATCGCCGGGGCACAGGTCGCGCGCCGAGATTTGCTGCTGCGCACCGCCGCGTTCCACGCGCGCAAAAGCCGGCAGCAGCTGGCGCAGCGAGTCAATAGCGCGCTCGGCGCGGTAGCCCTGCCAGAAGGCGAAGGCTTCGTGCACCACAACAACGGCCCACACGACGGCAGCGCTGCCGGGCTTGCCGCCCAGCAGGGCGACCAGGCCGGCAGCCAGCAGCAGAATGGTCATGGGGTGGCGCAGCTGCAGCAACAGACGCTGCCCAAGCGACGCGGGACGCACCGCCCGCAGTTCGTTGCTGCCGTAGAGTTCACGGCGGGCAGCAGCCTCTGCGGGCAGCAGGCCGGCGGGTGCGCTATCCAGCGCGGCGAAAACTTCCGCGACCTCTAATTCGTAGACAGGTGCGGTGGTGGGCATGATTGCGCGGTTTGTGCCGGCGCAGGGCGCTGGCACGGGCGCGGTGAAGTTGTGGCGCCGGCCTAGTGTTTCTTTCCGGTGGCGGCGCCCGCCTCGGGCAGACCCATTGCGGGGACGTCAGGGGCGTCGGCCAGGTTCTCGAGAACCCACGCGTCAAATGAGCCAGCCGCCTGTGGCTTTTCCAACTGCATGGGGCGGAAAACACCGAGGACCGCAAATGCGGACGATACGGCCAGCAAAACCTGATAGCGGTATTCTTGCATGCGCATGGCCTGCCACGTCACCAGTGAGCCGACATGCCCCTCAACGCGGGACTTGTCGCGGATGATGGTGCGGATTCGTGCCGCATCGCGATAGCCGGCAGGCGCAACCAGGAGCAGGTTGGCCAACACAATCACTACAACAATTGCAATAGCTGCGTGCCAGCCGCCCTCATCCCACTTGCCGATTATCTGCCCGAAGAAAACAGTCATGCCGAGGATGGCGGCCGTCGTGCTGCCAATCAATAATCCGCGGCGTGCGAGTCCCGTTGCAGTCTTTGCACTGTGGGCGCGGATGGACAATGCCATTGCGGTGATCGGCAGAAAAACACCCACCCCGTAAAACGGAACCGCCATAGAAGTTTTCCCGCGCACCGCCAGCGTTACAAGCAAGGCCAGCACCAGGCCGCCCGTTACCGGGTGGGTGAAGGTGCCCGCTGCATTTCGAAACGCAATAAATTCTGGAACGTTGCCGGCGGCCACATTGCGCCAGCCCACGGCTTGCAAATCCTGAAATGCAGTCAAGGATGCGCCGGCCAGCAGCGCCACCGCCAATAGTTGGTAAGCCCAATACAGCAACCAGCCGCCGTCCAGCTGGGTAAAGCCGATACTGGCGAGGTTGCCAACCAGGGTCATGCCGTTTGTGCCGTCGAACACATTGAAGCGAATTGCAAAGTATGTGAGCAGAGTCGAGGTGACGGAACCGTAAATGATAAATGATGTTTGCACCAGCCGGCCAATACCGGCCGCGCCGGAATATAGATTCCAGACGCCGTGGAGCTGCGGCAGGTGCTTGCGCCCCCAGGTCACGATCGGCGCATCTTTGTCCACCACAAATTGAATGCCGTTGGACATGGCTTCGAGGCCGGTCAAAGCCACCATGCCTTTCATGGACGCGGTGAGCAAATGGAACAAAGCCTGCGTTAAGGAAGGGGCGGCCCCCACCAGTGCTTCTGCGGGCGCAGGCGGCACGCCCCGCTGCGCCGCAACCACCAGCCCGATGAACATTCCCGCGGTTAGGATTACAAACAAGGTGAGCATGCCCACCACAACCGAAACAGATTCTGCGCGCCCGCGAATGGTTAGGTACCAGGTTGCGATGCAGAGGCCGGCCCCCAGCGCCACGTGGTAATACCATGCAATTCCCACTTGTTGAAATATTGACAGCAGCTGGTCCACTCCGGAAAGCGACGAGACCACGATGGTCATCACGTAGTCCTGAATGAGAACCACCGCCACTATCAACCCGGCACCGGCCCCCAGGTAGCGTAGTGAGGCGGAGTATGCGCCACCGCCATCACGGAAGACACCCAGTGCATAAATGTACAACCCGCCAAAGACCAGATTGGCAGTGGCAATCCCAGCGACCGCAATGAAGGCATAGCGCTGCAGGCCGTGCGGGTGCAGTGCGCTCATCATTTCGCCGGCGGCATAAAAGTACGAGGTGAAGTAATCCACGCCAAATAGAGCGAGGGCCCCCAGCATCCCCACTTGTCCGGCGCCGTGCACAAATTCATCTTCGGAGCTCTCGCGCGGCGCGGCACGCCATGCCACAAGACATGCGCCCGCCAGAATTAGGATTGCAATAATTGGAATGTTCATAAAGGTTGGTTATTAAGTTCGCTGCAGAATGGCGCACCGGGCAACTGCCGGCGCGCTGTGTTATCGCGCAAAGGCCGCCGCCAGCAGCTCCAGCAGCGCCAGCAGGTGGCGCCGGGTGGAGCTGCTTAGGCGCGTGTCCTGGCTCACATTTGCTTCTTCAAGGCGCACAGCCCGCACCATCAATGCCCGCGCAAATGGAATGCGGCCGGGCGGGATCACCTCTACCTCATGCATCGCTAGTGCTAGCACACGGTCGTCAAAATAGGGCAGGCTCAGGTGCAGCCCGCGGTTAAGCGCATTGCTAGCCGCGCGCTGCTGCACCGTGCCAATGATTTGGCCGGCGCGAAAGACTGCCAGCGCCCGCCCCTGATTCACCAACTGGCCAAGCATGCCGCTGCGCTTTTGCTGGTAAACCGCATCGGCGATGATGTAGGGAGCCAGCCCGCTGGCTTGATGAATGGTGTAAACAAAATTTTGCATGGAAGCGATGATGCTTTCGGCCTCGTCGTCGCCGCCCACCAGCAGGCGCGCTGTGTCATCCAGTGCCACCCACTGCGGCAGGTAAAAGCGCCGCGCGTAGGGCGTAAACGGCACCTGCAGTGTGCCGCGCCCGGTATCCGCTGCGCCTTCCTCGGCAATTGCATCCGAGTCCTGGGTGATGGCAGACTCGGGGTCCAGCCCGCTGTCCGCGGGCAGCGCTGGAATTTCGCCACCTTCTTCGGCGGTGTAGGTTACTGAGCGGCCGGCCGGCAGCAAGTCATGCACAATGTGATGGGCGCAAGCATGCATTAGCAAGTCTGCAGCCACCTGCAGCGCCTCACTGCCGGAGGCGCGCAGTTCGTCCAGGCGCTCGCGCAGGCCGTCCCCCACATCATGCGAAGAGCGCCGGCGCAGGCTGAGACCGCCGCCAACCGAGTGCTCGCGCTGGCCGGCATCAATGGTTAGCTGCACATTTTCGGCGGTGACAAATCGGTCCGGCAGCGTGTAGCGCACATGCCCGGTTTTGTGCTGCATCGCTTCCGCTATGCGCTGCGCCTGCAGACGCAGAAACTGGCGCGTGGTATTGGACTGCGCATCCAGCAGCGCCTGCATTTTCAGCAGCTCCGGGCGCAGGCTGGCAATAGCCAAGGCGGCAGTTTGATCTGGCATCAGTCTGGGCTCCTAAATAGATTTTTGGTCAGGAAACAGCGGTTGACTGCGGCCGGAGCCACAATGGATGCGGCGGCAATTCTACCATCGGCGGGCGGGCTGATGCCGGCCTGCGGGCTGGCAGCCATTGCATGGAACGGATGGCGTGTCCCATTTTTTTTGCACGCAAGTTGGCAGTTAGTGGCAAACCCGGCCCTCCAAATGCAGGTAGAGTGCGCAGCGTTCTTGCGCAATGCTTCCCTAGTAGAATGCACGCGGTGAGCCTGTAGTTGTGCCATGAGCAAACCAGCACCTGAACGCATTCCTGCGCAGCTAAACGCGGCAGCCAGCGCCCCGGTACTTACGCCATCCGGCATTGAGCTGCAGCGCGTGTACGGGCCAGCGCAGGCCTCCCCCGCTGCGCAACTTGGCGAGCCCGGCGAGTACCCCTTTACGCGCGGCGTGCACCCGGACATGTACCGGGAGCGTTTGTGGACCATGCGCCAGTACGCCGGCTTTGGCTCTGCCGAGGAGAGCAACGCGCGCTACAAGTTTTTGCTGGAGCGCGGCCAGACGGGCCTCTCGGTGGCTTTTGATTTACCAACCCAGATTGGCTATGACCCGGACGACGCCATGGCGCTGGGCGAGGTGGGGCGCGTGGGCGTGTCGCTGCCCACGCTGCCGGAGGCTTTGCGCCTGTTTGACGGCATTCCGTTGGAGCAGGTGAGCACGAGCATGACAATTAATGCGCCGGCTGCGATTGTGCTGGCGCTGTATGTAGCCGTGGCCAAGCGCCAGGGGGCGGACCTGCGGCGCCTGCGCGGCACGGTCCAGAATGACATCCTCAAGGAGTATCTGGCGCGCGGCACTTACATCTTTCCGCCGCAACCCGCGATGCGCTTGGTGACGGATGTGTTTAGCTGGTGCGCGCAGCACACGCCGCACTGGAACACCATCAGCATCAGCGGCTATCACATCCGCGAGGCGGGCAGCACGGCCGTGCAGGAGCTGGCTTTTACGCTGGCCAATGGCATTGAATATGTGCAGGCGGCGCAGCGCGCCGGCTTGCAGGTGGACGATTTTGCGCCGCAGCTGGCCTTCTTCTTCAACTCGCACAACGGCTTTCTGGAAGAGGTGGCCAAGTTTCGCGCGGCGCGGCGCATGTGGGCGCGCATCATGCGCGAGCGCTTTGGCGCCCGCAATCCGCGCAGCCAGATGCTGCGCTTTCATGCGCAGACGGGCGGCAGCACACTTACCGCGCAGCAGCCGGAGAACAACATTGTGCGCACCACGCTCCAGGCGCTGGCCGCCGTGTTGGGCGGCGCGCAAAGCCTGCACACCAATGCGTTGGATGAAGCGCTGGGGCTGCCCACCAATCACTCTGCCCAAATTGCGCTGCGCACGCAGCAGGTGATTGCCAGCGAGGCGGGCGTGACCGGCACGGTGGATCCGCTCGGCGGCAGCTATGCCATCGAGCAGCTCACGGACGAGCTTGAGGCGCAGGCGCTGGCATACATTGCGCGCATCGATGCGCTGGGCGGTGCGCTGGCTGCAATTGAGGCGGGCTATCCGCAGAGCGAGGTGGAGTCCGCCGCGTATGCGCACCAGCGCGCGGTGGAAAGCGGCGCGCGCGTGGTAGTGGGCGTGAATGCCTTCATGTCAGAGGCAGAGCCGCCGCCGGCGGTGCACAAGCTGGATGCGCAAATTGAGCAGCGCCAAGTGGCGCGCGTGCGCGCCTTGCGCCAAAGCCGGGATGGCGAGCGCGCCAGTGCCTTGCTGGCGCAGCTGGAGCAGGCAGCGCGCGGCCCGGCAAACCTGATGCCGCTGCTGATTGAGTGTGTGGAACATGATGTGACGCTTGGTGAAATCTGCCATGTGCTGCGCAGTGTGTGGGGCGAGTACCGCCCCAAGTATGCGTAAGCCCGCGCGCAGCAAGCTGCCCACGGGCCGTCGATGAAACCGCAAGTTCACCACATTGCCATTGTGGTGCCGGAGATTGAAGCGGCGCTGGGCCTGTGGCGTGACCTGCTGGGCCTGCCGCTGACGGGGCAGGAGCATGTGCCCGGCCAGCAATCCACAGTTGCCTTTCTGGAGGCCGGCGAGTGTCAGATAGAGCTTGTGCGCCCGGATGCTGCAGACACGGGTATTGCGCGCTTTCTCGCTGCGCGCGGACCAGGGCTGCACCACATTGCATTGCAGGTGGCGGGGCTGGATGCGCTGCTGGCGCGGCTGCAGGCGGCGGGCGTGCGGTTGGTGGACGAGGTTCCAATTGTGGCGGCCGGCGGCCGGCGCGCTGCCTTTATTCATCCGCACAGCGCCAATGGCGTTCTAGTGGAGTTGTACGAGCTGCCACCGGACTAAGTGCGTGCGCGCCGGTTGGCAGTGGCGCACAGCGCTGGCCGCAGGCTTATACCCGTCTAGCATCCATGGATGCCACTTGGTAAACTTCAGCCCATGTTTGTGAAACTGGTGCACGCCGGCCTGACCAACACGCTGCTGTTGTATACGCTGGCGCTGGCTGCGTGGAGCTTCGTTATTTTTTTTCGCCGCGCTGAAAT
>CANNEJ010000027.1 GCA_947503585.1 Anaerolineales bacterium
TGATCATTTGCGGTAGATGGTGTTGGCTCGCCCACTGTATGGCCGTACTATGATTGAGCGTTGCGAATAAACAGTCGCGGGGCAGCTGTGAACACGATTGCGCGCAGCCTCAGCTCCTCAGCCACCAAATGCCCAAGTGTTTGCGTCTGTGAAATATACTAATACCTGCCTTGTTCAGTGGAGGCGGGCATAATGCCGCGCAACAGATGAAGAATCGCAAGACGCCAATCGCGCTTTTTTCCTACAACCGGCCGCAGCACGTCGAACGGGCGCTCAACACGCTGGCATGCTGCGCGCGGCTGGATGAATGCGATTTGCATTTCTTCAGTGATGGCTTGCGACTTGAGGCGCATCGCGCGGGTTGGGAAGCAGCGCGGCGCATAGTGCGGACGCGGGCCGCAGCCCTAAACGCCACGCTGGTTGAGGCTCCCGAAAATCTGGGCTGTTCGCCGTCCATCGTCAAACATGTGACGGAGCTCTGCCGCGAGTACGGCCGGGTGATCGTCGTCGAAGATGACTTTGTGATGAACCCGGACTACGTGAGCTACTTGCTGGACGGATTGGATCGCTACGAAAATGAGCCGTCCGTATTCCAAATTTCAGCCTACATGTTCCCGGTGGAGCTGCCGTCTGGCCAGGATGTGTACCTACTGCCTTACACAACTGCCTGGGGGTGGGCAACCTGGCAGCGCGCCTGGCAAAAGTTTTCCTGGGATGCAGCGGGCATTGCGGAATTGCTGGCCGACGCTGACGCCGCGCGGCGCTTCAACCTGCGCGGGGGCGTCAACTACACAAAGATCTTGCGCGCCGAGCTGGAGAAACCGCGGCAGATATATGATGTGATGTGGTACTACGCCGTGTTCCGGCACAATGGCCTGGTTGCGCACCCCAAACGCTCGCTGGTTTGGAATGCCGGGATGGATGGCAGCGGCACGTTTTCAACAAATGACCCAAAATTTCCGCAAGTGCCGCGCGCTTCGATAGCGGAGCGTGTGTTTGACCAGCCAATTCGCTGGCCGGATACAGTTGCGCTGGACGAAACGGCTTTTGCTGCTTTGACCACGCAATTGCGCACCCGGCGCGAGCGCAAGCCGCCCATGCACGTTCGTGCGCGCCACAAACTGGCCATCTATCGCCGCCGGCTGCTGGCGTGGCTGGCAGCTGTTGCGGGCTAGCCAGCTGCAGGTGCACGCGTGAAGATTGTTATGCTGTCGGACTTTGAGGCGCGCGGTGGCGCAGCAATTGCTGCGAGCCGGCTTGCCACCGGACTGGTGCGGGCCGGGCACCAGGTTACGCGAATTGTTAAATCTGATGCCGGCCGCCCGCAAGCGTGGGATACCGTGTGCCTTGCGGATACGCTGGCCGACAGGCTTGCGCGGCGGGCGGGCGCCAGCTTTTGGCTGGACGCATCAGTCACAGCCAAGCTGCAGCGCGCGCTTGGGAAGCTTATGCCGGATGTGGTCAACATCCACAATCTGCACTCGGCCAACTGGCCGATGGCGTTGGCGGGCGTCTGCGGTGCATACGCGCCCGTCATATGGAGTCTGCATGACATGTGGAGCTTCACGGGGCGCTGCGCCTACAGTGATGCGTGCCGCAAGTTTCTGGTTGGATGTGATGCTGCGTGCCCGACGCCGGCTGAATATCCGGCACTCAAGCCGGCGTTGATTGGCGCTGCTTGGAAGCAAAGGCAGGCAGTGCTAGCGGCTGCCCCTTTCATGGTGGCGGTAACCGACTCGCACTGGCTTGCAAATGAGGCCAAGCTCGGATTGTGGCGCAATCATCGGGTGGAGTCCATTCCAAATGGCGTGCCGCTGGATTTGTATCGGTTGACCCAGCGCGCTGCTGCGCGCCGGAGTCTGGGGGTCAGCCCGGAAGGTGTTACATTGCTGGTGGCCGCGCAGCGCCTGGATAACCGCCATAAAGGCGTGGCATTGTTGGCGGAAGCGATGCGCCACGTGCAGCACCGCCCGTTGACTTTGATGGTGCAGGGCCACGGCGACTTTTCTGTGGAAGATTCTTCCATCAATGTTTTGCCGCTTGGATTTATTGCAGATGAAGCGCGCCGGGTGCTGATTTACAATGCCGCTGATGCACTTGTACATCCCGCAATCAATGACAATTCTCCGCTAGTAGTGCTGGAAGCGCTGGCTTGCGGTACGCCCGTGATTGCGTTCCCAATTGGAGGTGTGCCGGAGCTTGTGCGGCCCGGCAAAACCGGTTGGCTGGCTGCGGCCGTGTCCGCTGTTGCATTGGCGCACACCATTGATCTGGCTGCGAAGGATTTCGCAAATGGCATCGACCTGCGAGCGACGTGCCGGTCGATTGCAGAGGCAGAATACTCGGATGTTGCCCATGCGCAGGCGTACTGTGATTTAATGCGAGCGATTTCCAGAACGGCGGCGCATGCCTGACCTTCAGCAGCAGTGAGTACTGCAAATGCAAAACGGTATTGACGGATTCCCGCCAAACAAGCGGGCAATCTGATGGGGCTGCGCTCGCGGTTTGACGAATATCGGTTCAGCTACCGCCGATTGAGCGCGGGAATGCCGCCGGCTGCGCTGCGGATGACTAAGTTCATCTTTGGGTGGCCGCCCCTAAAGAGACGCTTCCCCGATTACCAACGCCAGCAAGCGGTTGTTACGCTACCGGTGGAGCCCCTGCGCTGCACAGCACCGCCGGCAGTGCAGCTATTAGTGGTTGCGGCCGAAAAAGATTTTGGGGCCTTGCCACTGTGTTTGGCCGGGGCACTGGTCAATTCCGGCAACCCCATCTCCCAACTCGTTGTGATCACAACCGCGGCTGGGGTTGATGAATGCAGCCGGATTGCCACTGATGCTGCTAAAGGATTTGCAATTACGGTAGTAAATGAAGAGGACCAGTTTTCGGTGGATATCCGCGACCGGCTGCGGGCCCGTTTTGGGCTGCGATACGGGTGGATTCTGCAGCAGCTGCTCACCACAAAATTTGTGGCGCAAAGCGCAGCGCCGGGGGTATTGGTGGTTGATGCCGATACGGTGATGTTGTATCCCCGGTGTCTTCTGGCAGCAGGCGGGCAGCAGGTGCTAACTCCGACCCCCGTTATTCACCGCCCCTACTACCGCTTTCTACACTCAATTGGCCTGTGTGCGTGTGAGCCGGCAAATACTTTTGTGGCGCATTTTATGCTCATGCAGCCGCGCATTATGCGGGCCGCACTGGCCGCCGCGAATTGCGCTAACACTGAGGCGCTTGCGGAGCTGGTAATCTCAGGCGCAGATGTAAATGAAAACTCCAGCGTCTGTGTCGAATATGAGCTTTATGCCCAGTACTTGCTGGCGCAGCATCCGGCGTTGGTGGCGCTCGCAAAGTGGGGAAACACGTCCGTGGGTTCAGACGGGCTACGGCGGCCGGTTACCCTGCAGAGCCTGAGTGCACAGTTCAATGGATGGGGCTCTGTTAGTTTGCATAGTTATCTGGCTTAGGCAAATGCGGTTCCAGTACTGCTGCTGCCGAACGCCTGAGACGAACGAGACGAGTTCTAACTCATTTGTGGCATCAAGGTGAAGGGCTATGATTTGGCGGTGCATCAAATGTGGTTAGTGTGGCGCAGGCCGGAATTCAACCTATTTTTCAGAAGCGGTTATTGGTGACCGCAGCACGCCCAAAGTGCACAGTTTCTGAAACTGCATAGGTCGGCACAGTTATTTGGCTCTGATGATCCTACTGCATCCCGTCCCGGCCGTGGCCCATGTTTGCCCGCATTGCAATACTCAGTTGCACGTGGCCGGCTGGTACATGCCCGGCATGCGCAGTCTTGCAGATCTTACCTGCCAGACCTGCGCGCGCGAATTCTTTGGAGACCTGGGGGCCGGGCAGGCGCTGTATACGCCAATGCTCATGGAGAAAGCCGGCGGAGCAATTCATGGCGCTGCGCGGGCACCGTGGTTTGCCAATTGGCTGCAGCGCTCATACTCCAATAGAAACGATGCCGCGCTCAATATTGACTTCGAAAAAATACGGCCAGTCAAGCAGGCGCTGCTCCTCAATTGTTTGGATACCCTATACGGACACTGCCTTCTGAAACTGCTCAACGCCCAGTCCTGTTTGGATCAACACCCGGAATTTGACCTCATCGTTCTAGTACCCAGAATTTTGCGCTGGCTTGTACCCCAGGGTGTGGCTGCAATTTGGAGCGTGGATCTTCCGCTCAGCCGGGGTGCGGAATGGAACGACTGGCTGGCAAAAGAAATTGGGCGGCGCGTCGCAGAGTTTGATAAATGTTGGCTGAGTGTTGCTGTTTCGCATCCGCTCCCGGAGAGCTACCGCATCGAGCGATTTACGCAGGTTGTGCCGTTTGCACTGGCGCAATGGGGGAGCCGCCGCCCAACCGTAACTTTTATTTGGCGCGACGATCGTTTGTGGTCGCTGCCGGCCGGCGGCGGGCGCTGGACCCGGCTGAGGCGCTTTATCCGGCGCGGCTTCATTTCGCGGCTGGAAGATCAGCAACAGCGGATGATGAGATTTGCTCACGCACTCAAAATGCAAATGCCGGATGTGGATCTTGCGGTGGCCGGCGTTTCGCAACCGGGCGGTTTGCCACAATGGATCACCGACCTGCGCCACCCCGAACTGGATACAGCATTGGAGCGTGCGTGGTGTGAGCGTTATGCAGCCAGCCACTGTGTTGTGGGCGTGCATGGTTCGAACATGCTGCTGCCATCTGCCCACGCCGGTGCAACTGTGGAGTTGATGTCGGCCGCGCAGTGGGGAAACATTTTGCAGGATATTCTGTTTCGCAATGAGGACTTGCGCACTGCTGTATTTCGCCACCGCGTTTTACCGATCGATACTGAACCTGTGACTTTGGCATCAGTGGTCAGCGCAGTGATCAGGACATACCCGGACTTCGCCACCTACATGGCGCCGGAAGCGGCCTCAAATGCGGTGCTGGCAGGCCGAGTACAAGCTTAGCCGGCTGTGGGGTGTGCGGCCACCGTTGGGGCGGCAGTTTTCGCGCCCGAATATTTAACTGGGAGAAACCAGCGTCCAATTACAGCTAAGGAATTTTCGAGCGAACAATCAGCAACGGCACTAAAGCTTGAGTAAATCGGCAGTCCCACGCGCCAAAATCCCGCTCCGCCCGGGACTGTTTTAGGTACAGAGACTGTACAATTTCGCTCGAAGCGGGCGGTCGTAGTGAGGTACGGTATACTTGTTCAAATTGGCACAAAGGCTCAATAGCACAGCAATTTTAGGAGTTCGGCAGTGAAACACTTTTTGCCTGTTACGGTGCTTGTAGTCGTTTCCACATTTCTGGTAGCTGCGGGTATCGACAGCTTGCAACTCATGCCGCAAAACGCCAGCCTGCAGGGCGAGACGGTGGACTGGCTGTTCGGCCTGCACTTCAAGCTGATTGCGTTTCTCTTTTCGCTCGTGATTGTGATCATGTTGTATGCCGTGGTGGTTTTCCGCCGGCGGGCCGGTGACGAAGGTGAGGGGGTGCACTTTCACGGAAATTCAACCTTGGAGGTGATCTGGACAGTCATCCCGGCGATTATTGTGGTCTTCTTTGGGTACATCGGCACCACCACTTTAATCTCGGTGACTGCTGCCCAGCCGGAAGAGGTTGCAATCGAGGCAGTCTCACGCCAGTGGGTTTGGAACTTCAACTACCCTGATGATGGCTTTAGTTCGGAAGAGCTGTATCTGCCGGTGGGGCAGCCAATCCGGTTTGACCTGAAGGCCATGGATGTGC
Source organism: Anaerolineales bacterium (assembly GCA_947503585.1). Classification (GTDB taxonomy): domain Bacteria; phylum Chloroflexota; class Anaerolineae; order Anaerolineales; family UBA11657; genus BD1. Next base: position 5,738 of record CANNEJ010000027.1, read on the forward strand.
TCCACGCATTTTGGGTTCCAGAGTTCCGCGTAAAGGCAGATGCTGTTCCGGGCCGCACAAATGTGTTGCGGATTACGCCCAACCGCATTGGAGAATATAAACTTGTTTGTGCCGAGCTTTGCGGCACCCGCCATTCTTACATGATGGCGCCGGTAAAGGTGGTATCGCGCGAGGCATACAGTGCGTGGGTGGCGCAGAAGGTGGCCGAAGAGGCAGCCAAGAACACCCCGGAGGCGCGCGGCGCAGCGCTCTATATTTCGCAAGGCTGCAAGGGTTGCCATTCGCTTGACGGCAGCAAGGTTGTTGGTCCCACGTGGAAGGGCCTGTATGGGTCGCCGCAGGCGCATACGGACGGCTCAACTGCGATCGCGGATGACGAGTATCTATACAACTCGATTGTTAAGCCAAACTTGCAAGTGGTGGCGGGCTATCCCGCGAATGTGATGCCCCAGAACTATGGCGAGCTGCTGACCGATGACAACATCAACAACATCATCGCCTACATCAAGACGATTAAATAGATAGGAGCGGCAGAAAAAATGCGCACTTTCTTTCAACTTGGATTTGTGCGGGGCCTGCTCGGGCAGGTGCTCGGTACGCTTTTGGGCATGGGATTGGTCACCGGCGCGCGTGCCGCGTTTGGCTACGACCCGCTGTGGCTGGCCGAGCCGGCTTGGGTGATTGGCGGCTTGCTGGGCACGCTCGGCTTCATGGTTGGTGTCGGTGCGCTGACGGACTGGGCCAAGTGGGCCATTGGCATTGATACGCCCATGCACCATGGGGCGCCAGCGGGCCAGCCGGAGTGGACGCGCTACTTTGCCGTTGATCTGAGCCACAAAGTGATTGGAGTTCAATACACAGTGTGGGGAATTTTCGTGCTCCTGTTTGGCGGGTTTTTGGCAACGCTGTTTCGGGTGGAATTGATGCAGCCCGGCATGCAGTACTTCACCACCGACCAATACAACACCTTGATCAGTGCGCATGGCATCATCATGATTTCTGCCATTCTGCTGGGTGTCGGCGGCATGATTAACTATCTGGTGCCGCTCATGATTGGCGCTTCGGACATGGCGTTCCCGCGCCTGAATGCTTTTGGATTTTGGATTAATGTGCCGGCCTCGTTGCTGCTCATTACGGCCATGTTTGTGGGTGGCTGGGACACGGGCTGGACCGCATACCCGCCCAACAGTCTGCGTACCGCTTTAGGTGGCCCGCTGTTCTTTTTGGGATTTTATGTAATCGGGATTTCGTCGATTGTTGGCGGCCTCAATTTGCTGGTGACTGTATTTACCATGCGGCCGGCGAGCATGAGCCTGTTTCGAATGCCGATTTTTGTTTGGGCTGCTCTTGGCACCAGTATTTTGCAGCTGCTGGCCACGCAGCTGGTGGGGCTTGCAATGTTGATGCTCATTGTTGAGCGCTCGCTGAACATGGGCTTCTTCACGCCGGTGCTCAACGAAGCCGCCAAAGCGCTGAATTCGCCACCCGGGGACCCGGTGCTGTTCCAGCATCTGTTTTGGTTTTACTCGCATCCAGCGGTCTATGTGTTTGTGCTGCCGGGCCTGGGCATCATCAGTGAATTGCTGCCGGTTTTTGCGCGCAAACCGCTGTTTGGCTATAAGTGGATTGCACTTTCCAGCATCGGCATCGCATTTCTAGGCTTTCTGGTGTGGGCACATCACATGTTTACTTCCGGCATGTCCAATTATTTGCGGCTGCCGTTCATGTATGCCACGCTCATTATTGCCGTGCCAACCGGCGTCAAGTTCTTTAGCTGGCTGGGCACCCTTTGGGGCGGCAAGCTTACCTACCCCACGCCGATGCTGTTTGTGTTGGGCGCAATCTCCGTCTTTTTGTTGGGTGGGCTTACCGGTCCGCCGGCCGCCACAATCACAACCGACTTGTACTTGCACGACACTTACTGGGTGGTGGGCCACTTTCACCAAACTTTCTTTGGTGGATTTATGTTCCCGTTTTTTGCGGCCATGTATTACTGGTTCCCCAAGGTGACCGGTCGAAAATATAACGAGATGCTTGGCAAGCTGCATTTTTGGCTGATGCTTTCCGGCTTTTGGGTGATGAGCCTTGGTCAGATCTGGGCGGGCTTGCTGGGCATGCGCCGGCGCATTGCGGACTATGACCCGGCGCTCGGTGTGCAGAATATTCAGATTGCCGTCACGGTTGCGGCCTATGTGATCGCCCTCGCAATTCTGATTGGGCTGTACAACTTCATTGTGAGCGCACGCAGCGCTGAGGTGGCGGAACGGAACCCATGGCGTTCGCGCTCGCCGGAGTGGCAAATTCCGTCGCCAATTCCGGAACACAGCTTTGCAACGCCATTGGCTGTGGTGGGTGAGCCCTACGACTATGGCCTGCCCGGTTCTGTTTATGTGCGCATGGTGCCAGCCGGCGCCGGAGATTAGGCGGAGGTTTAGCTAAATGACAACGACAACCATGTATGCGCTCGCAGCCGCGGCAGTGCTGGCATTAACCGTCGCGGGCGGTGTGGGCCTCGCGCTGATATTTCGTTTGACGAACCAGCTGGTGGTGGGCGATGGCCGGCTGCCGCGCTTTGTGCCGGAGCGCGTGGTTGTGCCGACCGAGCCGATGGCGCTGCTGCGCTGGCGCCGGGAGCAGGACGAGGAGCGCATGGCTGTTGCGCGGCGTGTGGCCGCCTACCGCAGCGGCGCCACGGTACTGGTGGTTCTGGCGGCGCTCACGGGTTTTGAGTACTTCATGAACCTCGTTGGCATTTCCGTTTTCGGGTTGTTTGTAATTGCGCTTGTAAAAGCTGCAATTATTGTGCATTACTTTATGCATGTGGCCACAGTGTTTGCGGCCGGGGATGGGCACTAAATGAGCGGGGCAACAGCTGCGCAGGGCGAATACCGGGTTGCACTGCGCAACAACCGGTTGGGCCTTTGGCTCTTCTTTTTATCCGAATCTTTTCTGTTTGCAGGGCTGCTGGTTACGCGCTTTTACCTGTGGGGAAACACCCGGCCAGAGCTAAACCAGCTAAACGGCTTGCTCGTGACAGTGGTGCTGCTCCTGAGCAGCTTTACGATGAACCGGGCGGAAACTGCACTCGTGCAAAACGACCGCAAAACATTTCTCAACAGCCTGCTTATCACCGCGGCGCTTGGGCTGCTGTTTCTGGCGGGTGTGATGGTGTTTGAGTGGGGCGGCCATATCCGCCCGAGTGATGGCGCCTATGGTGCGGTGCTATTTGGCATGACGGGCATGCATGCCCTGCACGTAGTAAGCGGCATAGTGTTCATCCTGATCGTGTGGAACAACGGGCGGCGCGGGCTGTACTCTTCCGAGCAACATTGGGGCGTGGAAGCGTGCGCCATCTGGTGGCATTATGTTGACTTGGTGTGGGTGTTTTTCTACCCTGCGCTGTACCTGATGGGGCAGGCGATTCGCTAACTAACTTCCCGCTGCCGCGCTGCGTTTGACGGGTCGGCTGGCCCGCCGCCCCGCCGATGTAGCAGGGGTGCATTAAAAAATATGTCTGCAGAAGCCAGTGCATTTTTCAGGTCGTGGGACCCGCGCATAGATGTAATATTTGTGCTCGGTGTTCTGGCCGTGCTTTATGTCACCGGCTGGCTGCGTATGCGCGCCCCGCAGCGCGGGCGCCTGCGCGTTACGCGCGCCGCAAATGGCTGGCGCCTAGGCGCGTATCTTGGCGGCCTCGCGCTGCTTGGCATTGCACTAATGTCGCCGCTGGACGTGCTGGGCGAGCAGCTCTTCTTTGTGCATATGCTGCAGCACATGCTGCTAACCATGTATGTGCCCCCGCTTCTGCTGCTCGCAAACCCGCTGCCCTTTGTGATGTGGGGACTGCCGCCGGCTTTGCGCCGGTCATTAGGCGGTGTGTTGGTGCCCGAGGGTTTCGTGCGGCGTGTTTTGCTGGCCGTCACGCCGCCCGCAGTTCTCTGGCTGATTTACGCCTGCACAATTCTGCTCTGGCATGACCCGTATGCCTACAGCCTGGCGCAAGGCGACTCGCTGGTGCATGACTTGGAGCACATAACTTTTTTTGTCGCGTCGATTCTATTTTGGTGGCACATCACCGGTGCGGGCCCGCGCATTCACCGCCCCATGGCGCGCTGGAAGAAAATCCTCTTCTTGCTTGGTGCTGTACCGGCAAACATGCTGACCGGCATCACAATTGCATTTGCGACAACTCCGCTGTACGCGCACTATGAAGCCATGCCGCGGCTGTTCAACATCTCTGTGCTGGGCGACCAGCAGCTCGGCGGCACCATCATGTGGATCCAAGGCAGTGAGATGTACATCATTGCCACGCTCATATTGTTTTCGCGCATGCTGGGCCGAGAGGCGCGCAAACAGCCGCTGCCCGAGGGGCAGTGGGCCTCAGCCGAAGCGCTAAAAGCACCGGGATGGCAGCGCTAGCCGGGCCGCAGCCGGCGGCGGCGCCGCTTGTGGGCCAGCTCTTCAGCCGGCGCTGGTGGTGGGTGACGCTGCTGGTGATTGCGGCTCTGGGTGTGATGGCGGGGCTGGGCAACTGGCAGCTTGTGCGGCTGGACGAGCGCCGCGTCCGCAATGCGCAGCAGCAGGCCATGCTGGCGGGCCCGCAACTGGATTTGGCAGTGCTGCAATGGCCGGCGGACCTTAAGCCGCTGCACATGCAGCCGGCTGCAGTGAGCGGCGAGTTTGATTACGCGCAGCAGGTGTTGTTAAAGGAGCAGTTGTATGTGGGGCAGGCCGGCGTGCATCTGCTGACGCCACTGCGCATTGCCGGCAGCAACCACGCGGTGTTGGTGGACCGCGGCTGGATTTCGCAGGCGGCTTCAATGGGCGACCTTGCGCAGTTTGAAGAGCCAGCCGGCAAGCGCATCGAAGGCTGGCTGCATCTTACCCAGTTGCTGCCGGGCGGACGTACGGAGCCGCCGCCGGCGGAGCCGCGCACAGCGTGGTACCGCGCAGACATCGCGGGCATTCAGGCGCAGTTGGCTTATCCGC
>CANNEJ010000028.1 GCA_947503585.1 Anaerolineales bacterium
AACCGCCCACGGAAAAATACACAAGCCTCCCACGCCACCCGCCACCCAGCGGCGGGGAAAAGCCACCCAGGCCCGCCACACCAGCCACGGCGCAAGCAAAATTGGGTAGGTCTTAAGGCTGATCGCTATTCCTAATCCAAGACCACTCGCCATAAACCCGCGCAGCCGCCCGCTTTCAGCTAGCAGCATCGCGCCGAGCACGAGCCCCATCACCAACGGGTCAACCTGCCCGATGCCAGCTGCGACATATATAGAAAGCGGATTCAGTGCATAGGATAATCCAGCAAGCATTGGCGCGCTTGTGTTCTCAGTACGCTTGGCAACCACGAACACCATCAGCGCAGAGACCACACAATCCGCGAAAACTTGTGGCAGCTTGATCAGCAGCGTAAAACTCACGCCGTACGCGTCACCAATGCTGCGAAGTAGCTTCGCCGCGTACATCCAGACCGGAGGATAGGTGTAAACGAAATTGGGCAGCTCAAAAACGCTCTTGCCAGCCAGGAGCGTCTCAGCCACCACCCGAAAGCTTCGAATGTCGTTGCCTAGCTCACGCTCACCCAGCCATTCCATAACAGCAAAGCGCGAAAAAGCAGCCGCCAACACCACCACAAAAATCTGCCAAAGCTTACGGCGCCGAATTAGATCGAACATAATCTTTCTTTGATCGCACACGGGGCGCCCAAAAATCCAACTCTACGCGCGCTCATCTGGCTTTGCCAACCACCGCAAACTGCCAATTCTTACTTGGAAACACAAGCGCAGTAAAGCCGCGAATCACACGCAGGCCGCCTAAGGCAACCAGCCTAACCAGTAACTTCCGAAAGCGCTCCGATTTCAGACGGCACAAGCGTCACCTGCTGCATGATTTCCGCCAGCTGCTGGACCGTGCGCGCACTTGCAATCGGTGTACTTACCGTCGGTTGGGCGCGCAACCATGCCAACGCTACTGCAGCCACAGACACCTTGTGCCTCGCCGCTATTTCATCGATCACTTCCAGCGTTTTCCACCCCCGTTCATTTTGGTACTCGGCTGCGCCATTTGCCCGCTTTGATTCCACTGAAACCCCGCGCCGATATTTGCCGGATAGAAAGCCGCGGGCGAGCCCAAAGTACGGCATTATCGCCAGTCCATTGCTGGCAACAGTTTCACGCATGCCATTTTCATACTCGCTGCGAAACAAAAGGTTGTAGTTATTCTGTACGCCTACAAAAGCCGCCTGTTTATGATTGAAACTGGTATCAAGCGCCGACTGCATGGCACCAACTGAAAAATTAGAAGAGGCAATGAAGCGCACTTTGCCTGCCTCAATCAGGTCATTGAATGCATGCAAAGTTTCTTCAATTGGAGTGCCGGGGTCTTCTGCATGGGCATAGTAAAGGTCAATGTAATCGGTCTGCAGCCGGTCAAGGGAGTCCTCGCAAGCCGCCACAATATTCTTGCGTGACAGACCCGCACGAGTGGACAGTTTGCAAACTTTGCTGGCAATCACCATTTGCGCCCGATTGCGCCGACTCTTCATCCAATTCCCGATAATGGTTTCACTTTCGCCGCCAATGTGCCCGGGCGCCCACTCCGAATACATGTCGGCCGTGTCAATGAAGTTTCCACCATAACCTGCATACGCATCAAGGACTTGCTGCGACTCCTCAGCATCTGCAGTCCAGCCAAACCCGTTTCCGCCGAGGCACAGCGGATGCACCACAAGATTGGTTTTTGGCAGTTTAATCATTGGAAGTACTTGAGCTGAGATGGTCCGGCCAAGCTAGCAGCGCGCAATTATAGAGGCGCGCCGCGCATTCGAACGGGCCGTAATCTACATGCACCTAACTTCTGAAAACCAACTCAGGGAAGCTCAACCTCAACCTGGCCACCCGTAATCCGCACCGGATAGGATGGAATGCCAGTAATCGCCGGGAATGACAAAACTTTTCCGGTCCGCAAGTCGAAGCGGGCCCCATGGCGCGGGCACTCTATCTCGCAGCCGTTGACCGGGCCCTCGGCCACCGGACCGTCATCATGCGAACACACATCCGCAATGCAGTAAAACTGACCGTCCAAATTAAACACCGCGATGCGCAAGCCGTCCACCTCTACCAGCTTGCGTTCACCAACCGGCAGTTCTGAAACTGCCGCCACAGCAACAATTCGACTCATTATTTATACTCCCGTCTTTGCAAAATTAGCGACTTAATCTTCAACCCACTCTTGCAGGCCATACGCACCAACCTTTAGCACCTTCAACGACAACAATGCGCACTTCAACCTTGCCGCACTCAGGTCGATGCCGAGCATTTCAAGCACATCCTCACGGCTGATCTGGCGCACCTCCGCAAGCGTCTTGCCTTGTACCAGCTCCATCAACATTGAAGCTGCAGCCTGCGAAATGGCGCAGCCATCACCGGAAAAACTCGCCTCAATCACCCGCTCGTCCGCGAGCCGCATGTCAATTCGAATGCGGTCGCCGCATAACGGGTTGTCGGCCGCAAATGAACGGTCAGCCGGATCGAGCTCGCCCTTATGCCGCGGATACTTATAGTGGTCGAGAATTTGCTCGCGGTAAATACTATCCATAACAGCTGGTCACCCGGAGCCGGCGCACGAAGCGCAGCGTGTCAAATATTTTGCGCCTGAAGGTCAAGTTCACGCAAACATGCTGTTTACGCGCCCTAGTCCCGCTACCAGCACATCAATTTCAGCAAATGTATTGTACAAGTAAAACGAGGCGCGCGCGGTGGCGCTCACGCCCAATCGTGCGTGCAGCGGCATGGTGCAGTGCATGCCAGCGCGCACGGCCACGCCCGAGCCATCCAGAACTTGCGCTATGTCATGCGCGTGCACGCCCTTCAAAGTAAAGGCGGCCACGCCGCCCCGATCGGCGGCCGGCGGCCCGTAAAGCGTAATACCCGGCACTTCGCACAGCCGCTCGAAAGCGTATTCCGTAAGTGCAGCTTCGTAGGCATGGATATTCTCAATCCCAACCGCTTCGAGGTAATCAACTGCGGCACCCAAGCCGGCTGCCTCGGCAATTGCCGGCGTGCCGGCCTCAAACTTGTGCGGTAGTGCAGCCGGCGTAAACTCACGCAGCTGCACGCTGCTGATCATGTCACCGCCGCCCAAAAATGGCGGCATGGCGTCAAGCAGCGCCTCCCGGCCCCAAAGCACCCCAATGCCGGTGGGACCGCACATCTTGTGGGCAGAGAAAACATAAAAGTCAGCGCCAAGCGCCTGCACGTCCACCGCAAAGTGGGGTACAGACTGCGCGCCATCCACAAGTACAACCGCACCCGCCGCGTGTGCGCGCCGGCAAAGCTCTGCCACCGGATTGATGGTGCCCAGCACATTCGACATATGGGTGAATGCAAGCAACCGCGGCCCGAGCGCAAGCAGTTTGTCCGCTGCCGCAAGGTCAAGCAAACCATCCGCGGTTATCGGAATGATGTCTATCTGCAGGCCGCGCTCAGCTGCCAGCATTTGCCATGGCACAAGATTGGAGTGGTGTTCCATCTCCGTTAGCAGCAGCCGATCGCCCGCTTTTAAGCGCACGCGTCCCCAACTGTGCGCCACCAGATTAATTGCCTCGCTGGCGTTGCGCGTAAAAATCACTTCGCGCGCAGCAGCTGCATTGATGAACGCTGCTACTTTCCGGCGCGCTCCCTCATAAAGGGCGGTGGCCTCCTCTGCCAGCGTGTGAATGCCACGGTGTACATTGGCATTATGCAGCCGGTAGTAGGCGTCCAGCGCGTTTAAGACAGCATCAGGCTTTTGGGATGTGGCCGCAGAGTCAAGGTAGACCAGCGGCACGCCGGGTCGCACCTCCCGCTGCAGTACCGGAAAGTCGGGCCGGATTTTCTGGGGGTCAAGTGCAGGCATTGTGATTAACCCCCGCTCCGCCCGCCCCCGTTGCTAACCCATCTTCTGTGCAATTACGCGCTTGAGCCGCTCACGCACGCCTTCAAAAGGAATGCGCTCCATCACCGGGTCAAAGAATCCGTCAACCAGCACCCGCCGCGCCTCTGCTTCCGGCATGCCGCGCGACATCAAATAAAACATGTGCTCCATCTCCAGCTGTCCGATGGTGGCGCCATGTGTACAACGCACGTCATCCGCAAGAATTTCCAAACCAGGGATCGAATCCGCGCGCGCTTGTTTGCTGAGCACCAGGTTGCGGTTGGCCTGGTAGCCATCGGTTTTCTGCGCGCCCGGCGCCACATAAATCATGCCCTGCCACACGGACCGGCTGCGGTCGCGCAGTGCGCCCTTGAATAGCAGGTCGCTAGTGGTGTGCTCGGCATGGTGGTTCTGCTGTGTGTCGTGGTCCAAATGCTGATCGCCCTCTGCAAAGTAGAACCCGGACATTCTGCCCCACGCACCATTCTCCACCAGGTCTATCTCAGAAAAGTTCTTTGTAAGCCGGCTGCCAATCGCGCTAAAAATCCAGTCCAATTTGCCGTTGCGTTGCACCCGTGAACGCTCATGCGCAAAATGCCACACATTCTGGCCCAGCGACTGCACTTCAATGAACTGCAGGTTTGCGTTTCGGCCGGCGTACACCTCAACCGTGCCTACGTGCACAGCGTGCTGGCGCTGTGTCTGCGACGCCAGCTCATGCACAAACGTCAAAGCGGAGTCGGCCTCCGCCACCACAACCAGCCGCGAGAACTGCGCCGGCGCATCCGCCCAAATTACCGAGTGCAGCGGCAGCTCCGCCTTAACGCCGCGCGGCACATACACAAACACGCCCTGGTCGGCCAGGCATGCGGCCATCGCAGCGAACTTGCCCTGGCTGGCGGGAACTGACTTGCCGAGATACTTGCGCAGCAAGTCCGAATGCTGGCGCGTGGCAGTCAAGAAATCAGTAAAAATGACACCCTTGCGCCGCAAGCTTGCCGCCAAGTTGCGCTCCACCACTTTGCCGCGGTTGATTACCAGCTGCCCGCCATGCTCGCCGCCCACCAAGGGGCGCAGCAAACGCGCCGGTACCGCAGAGTGGCCATTCTTGGCTGCGTTCTGCATGCGCCCGGGTTTCAGTTCGGGCCAGCGCAGACCGCGGATATCGGTTCGCCGCCAAGCATCATCGGTGATCGCTGGCATCGGGGTATCGCGAAACACCCGCCACGCGCGCAGTCGCTCTGCAGCGTGCCAGTCAGAGTCGCGCAGGCGCACGCTCAGTTTTTGAATGTCCGCTTTGGTAAGCGTGACCGCCGCCGCCACCTGCTGGCGGGCGTGCTCGGATGTAGCTGCCGTTGTTGTAGTTTTAGACATTGCCTTACACTGCAGCCCCGCCCGTTAGGCGGGCGGCGCGAATTCAAGTTCAATTTAGCTGCACACTCGGTGTGCAGCACCGGCACAGGGACCTAGCCGATCGAGCCTTCCATCTGGAGCTGGATCAAGCGGTTCATCTCGATTGCGTATTCCATCGGCAGTTCCTTCACCAGTGGCTCAATAAAACCGGAAACCACCATGGACGAAGCCGCCTCCTCCGTCAAGCCGCGGCTCATTAGATAGAAGAGCTGGTCCTCACCCACTTTGGATACCGAAGCCTCGTGCCCAATCGTAACGTCGTCTTCGTCGATCTCAATTGTGGGATAAGTGTCCGAGCGCGACTTGTCATCAATCAGCAGCGCATCGCACACCACCGAGGACTTGGAGCCATGCGCACCCTTGTACACCTTGAGCATGCCGCGGTAGGAAGACCGCCCGCCGCCGCGCGAGATGGATTTGGAAATAATTTTGGAGGTGGTATTGGGTGCGCCATGCACCACCTTGCCGCCGGCATCCTGATGCTGGCCCGGCCCGGCAAAAGCAATTGACAGCACTTCGCCGTGCGCTCCGGGCTCAAGCAAGTAAACTGACGGGTACTTCATCGTGAGTTTCGAACCCAGATTGCCGTCCACCCACTCCATGACTGCGTCCTTGTAAGCCGCAGCGCGTTTGGTCACAAGGTTGTAGACATTGTTGGACCAGTTTTGAATGGTGGTGTACCGGCAGCGTCCGCCAGCCTTGATCACAATCTCCACCACTGCGGAGTGCAAGGAGTCGGCGGCATAAGTGGGCGCCGTGCAGCCTTCCACGTAATGCACACTGGCGCCTTCGTCCACAATAATCAGCGTGCGCTCAAACTGGCCGGCATTTGCAGAGTTGATGCGGAAATATGCCTGCAGTGGCATCTCAATATGCACGCCCTTGGGCACGTAAATGAATGAACCGCCAGACCAAACCGCCGAATTAAGTGCCGCAAACTTGTTATCGGTTGGCGGGATGATCGTGCTGAAGTATTCCCGTACCAGCGCCTCGTGCTGGCGCAAGCCCTCATCCATCCCTAAGAAGATCACGCCCTGATCTTCCAAGTGTTTTTGAATATTATGGTAAACCACCTCGGAGTCATACTGCGCCCCCACACCCGACAGAAATTTTTGCTCCGCCTCAGGAATTCCGAGACGCTCAAAGGTGTTCTTCACTTCCGGCGACACATCTTCCCAGCTGCGCTTGCCCTCATCCGGCGGCTTGATATAGTAATAAATATTGTCGAAGTCAATCTGATTTAAATCGCCGCCCCAGTCCGGCATGGATTTGCTAAAAAAAATATCCAGCGACCGGTGACGGAATGCACGCATCCACTCCGGCTCCTTCTTGCGCTCACTGATCTGGTCCACTACCGCATGATTGATGCCCTTTTCAGTCCGAAATGTATATGTATCGCTCTCGTGGAAACCATATTTGGTTTCATAGGATCCATTGATCTGGCTGACGACTTCCTTTTCTTGCTCAGACATAATTAACTCCTCCGCCGTTTAGGCGGCTGCTTCAGCGTAACGCTCGCGGACCCACTCGTAGCCTTGGGCTTCCAGTTGCAGCGCAAGGTCTGCGCCGCCGGATTCTACTATGCGCCCACCCATCATGATGTGCACCTTATCTGGCTTGATGTAGTTCAACATGCGCTGATAATGCGTGATGATGAGCACACCAAGCTTAGGACCCACCAGTTTGTTGATGCCATCCGCAACAATGCGCAGTGCATCAATGTCGAGGCCGGAGTCGGTTTCGTCCATGATTGCAATCGTCGGCTCTAGCGTGGCGAGCTGCAAAATTTCCGCGCGCTTTTTCTCGCCGCCGGAAAAACCCTCGTTAAGATAGCGCCCAGCAAAATCATGCGACATTTGCAGCGTGTCCATCCTTTCCTTCAGCAATTTGCGGAACTGTGGAATTGGCATGCCCTTGCTCTTCGGATCAACCGCGCGCAAGCGGGCATTGATTGCGGTGCGTAAAAAGTTCGCAACTGTTACACCCGGGATGGCGACTGGATACTGAAACGCCAGAAACAAACCCATGCGGGAGCGCTCGTCCACGCCCAGCTCCAGCAAGTCAACACCGTCCATGATCACCTGCCCGGACGTCACCACGTAATGCGGATGCCCCATCAAGGTATTGGACAAGGTACTTTTGCCCGTTCCGTTCGGTCCCATCAATGCATGAACCTCGCCCTGCTTCACAACAAGGTTGACGCCCCTCAGGATCTCCTTGCCTTCCACAGACACGTGCAGATCCCTAATTTCCAGTACTGCGCTCATTATTTATAGATTCTCCAAGTTATAAGTGCTGTAAGTATACGTTTTCAGCGGCCGATTGTCAATAAATAAGCCTGGTTTCATATTTATTTTCCCTATCGGTGGAGCACCGGGAATGAAAATAGCCCAAAACTACACCTTGCTTTTTTCAACCTGCTGCGCTAAACTCACTTAGGTAATCTTCGTTCGCCCCCCTACGCGCTAAGGAATAAGTTTTTGCCATAATTGCTTTGGCGAAACAAGTAACAGAATTAATTTAGATGTAGTGATGTTCGTTTCGCCTATTAACGATAAGCCAGCAGCCCGCACGGAGGCTGCAACTCCCGCGCGTGAAGCGCCGCCTACTGCCAACATCTCCAACCTTTGGCAGACACTGGAAGGCACGCCTGTGCTGCCGACGGACGAAGCGCAGCTTTCCAGCAACCGCGAGTTCTCGCAGGGTGCGCACCAGGAATTGCGCCAACTTGATGAGCAGCTGCAACTACTGCAGCGCAAGCAGCAAGATTCGGATGTAAAAATTGACGGGTTGGTGCGGACCGCGCAGCGCGCATACGAGGCCACCAACAGTCTCAGCCAAACCACCAGTATTCTCACGAGCAAGCTTGCGCAGCTCGATAACATCGATAAGCGCTTGGAAAATGTGGAAACTTGGGTCCGGCGACCGTGGTGGCGCCGGCTTTTTAGCGACTAAACACCGATTTTCCCGCCGATGCGCCCTTAAGATCCGGGGCGTCCTGCCGATACTTTGGGTACAGCGTAGGGGCTGCGGTCGGGCGCAGGCATCCTGTGAAGGGTCAACCTGCGCCCGGCGTCCCTTTCGTCGGCGGGAGTACTCGCACTTCTATAACTGGTTTGGGCCAGGGTTATTGGAGCGGGCACATTCTAGAACCTGCTGAAATTAGCCCTGCGTTGGCACAGCCCCAGCTAAGTGCTTCTGGCCCACTTTTGAGATTAGCGCTTCTGCTTTGCAGGAGCGCTTTTATTTTCTGCCGAACTTATTTGCCGCCGCGCCCGTCTCTGCGATAGCCCATCAACGCGCCGCCCGCTGCGGCCACAGCGAGCGAGATCAGTTCTGCCACCCACGCAGTCTGCAAGGCTGCGCTCCAAGTTGCATAGGTTGTGGCAATTGAGTGGTGCCACAGCGCAAAATAGAAAAAGCTAAGTCCGCCAATTGCTAAAAGTGCGCCGCCGGCTGCGTTGATCACGCTCGAATTATAGTGCAGGCACACGCCACACCAGGTTGTCGGCGGCCGGCTGGCAATGCCACGCCACTGCTATGGGGCAGTTTCAACTTCCACCACAGGCAGCTGGCCGGGATCTCCATCAGCTTTTATGCCGGCAAGCGCCACCCACCCGCCCTCAGCTTCCACCTTGCTGGCATCCGCGATTTGCACCCAGCTGTCCGCCGCATTGCGTCCGATCAGCTTCATACATTCACTACGCATCAAATAAGCAAGCGCTGCAAAATCGGCACCCGGACCCGAGCGCACATTTATTGACGGCGAACTGACACAAGCCGCCAACGGTGCCGGCATTGGTGTGGGAGTTTCGGTGGGAAGTGCCGGCGTGGTGGCCGTAGCAGTGGGCAGCCCGGCGGAGGCTTGCAGCGTAAGGGCGGCTGCGGCCAGCACTAACGGGCGTGCCGTGGCGCTGACGGGCGCTTGCGGCGGTGCCGCTCCGGCGCTGGAAGAAAACTCCAGCGCGCCCACAAAATAAAGCGCGAACACCACCAGCGCCAGCATGCCCACAAACAACACGGCTGCGCCAGCCGTCAACACATGCTTGATCCATTCGCGGCGGGCGCTGGGATGCTCCACCGGTTCCGCCACAGTGGCGCTATCGCCGCTGCGCGCGGCATCAAATGCGCGCCGGCGCGCGGGGTCGCGCAATAACTGGTAAGCCCACTGCGCCTCACGCAGTTGCGCTGCCGCGTGTGCATCCGGCCGCACGCTGGGGTGATAGCGCGCCACAAACATCCGATAGACCGCTTCAATCACTCGCGGCTCGGTGTTTGACGCAATGTTTAGAATTTCGTAGGGGTCGCCGTCCAAATCTTCAGGCATGGCCATGCTGCGCACTCGGCAAGTGCTGCAAGTGTACATCAGGCACCGGAAATTTGACGCGCTTGCAGCGCACTGCTATACTTGGCGAAAGCGAGAAAACATTATGACCGAGCGTCCTGAATTTTATTTGACCACTGATCCACAACTAGTTGCGCTGCGCGAAGGCTTGCGCGAGGTGATGGATCCCGAAATCGGCATGAGCATCGTCGAACTCGGGCTCGTGCGCACGGCCGAGATCCAACCGGAAGGCGTGCACATAATGATGATCATGACCACGCCCTTCTGCCCGTACAGCCCGGCCATTTTGGAAAGCACGCGCCAAAAGTCCCAAGAGGTAACCGGCCGCACCGCCACTGTAGAAATGGGCATTGAAATGTGGAGCCCGGAAATGATGGAAGAGGGCGCTGGCGGAGAATGGGGCTTGTTCTAAAAAAGCATAAAAGGTGTTCCAGCCAGGCACGAGAAAACGCTGGCGCTACACCCAATGCCGGCCTGACTGCCTAACTGTTGGCGGTATCCGGCACCTCTGAGGCACTTGCCAACCGCGCCGTTTGCGGCGTCAAACTACATAAATTTAGGCGGTTTGGAGCATTCGTAGCCCGGCTGGCCCTGGCTGAACTGGTCCTTAACCGCAAGATCAATTAGCTTGGTTGGGGTGACGAGTGAAAAACGGTATCGGATGGGATGTGCCACGGATTGGACCTGCGGGCAATCCCTGCCCGAGTGCCCGCGGAACGGACAGGATTAAGCGACATTAGCCAGAATGATTATGGCCCGGCGCAAGCGTGACCGTAAGTAGACTAGCCCAGCTTACTGGAAGCGAGTTTGGCAGTTGCCGCCGGCCGCCCATAGCGGAGCACACTGCCTGGCCCAACAGCCGATGGCTCGTGCACTGCAGCGCCTGCCCCGCCGTTGGCGAATAGCACTCGCAGAAAAAGTGCCGGCAAGTGTCCAATATCTAACCCGATAAACATCGGATAAAGTACCCGGGCGGGGTTGCGGGGGCGCCACTTCACTGCCGATACCACA
>CANNEJ010000029.1 GCA_947503585.1 Anaerolineales bacterium
CACGGTGCGGATGTGCCGCATTTGGCGGCATTAGAAGGCGGCGGCGCGCGCATGGCACCCCGCCGCGGCAATCGTCGCAAGCCCGCGCGCAAAAACCCGCGGGCGCCGGCGCCGCATATTTACTGCCAGTTAACGCAGTTTTATGCCGGATGAGCCGATAATATCTGTGGGGAACAGCAAGTGCAATCCACCTACGATACCTCCGTGACCGCGCGCGCCGCAACGGTTTCCAACGGATTGGAAGCTGTGAGTCAAAGACTCTTTACCGCAGCGGCAGCTGGTGCTGCCCTGCCATTGCCGGCGCTTGCGCCCCGGCCGGCTGCCGTGGCGGACCCGGACGCGCTGCTGCCCCCAATTGAACTGCGTGAATATGTCTTTGTAATTTTCCGCCACTGGCGCGTGCCGGCAGTGATGGTGTTTGTGGCGGCTATCGTGTCCGCCACACTGGGAATGGCTGGCCCAAAAACATATTCAGCAGTTGCAACCATTGCAATGCCAACAGCGGGTCTGGCGCCGCAGCAGGTGCTGGCGGCCGCCGCCTCAGACGTTGTGCTGGGCCAGCTGGTGGAGAGCGGACAGTTCGGCCACATGCAGCGCCCCATGCAGCCGCTAACGGCTGCTGATATTCGGGCGCAGGTGCAGGTTACCTCGGCGGACAATGTGGTCTTCTCTGTGGCAGCCCGCGACAGCAGTGCGGCCGGGGCCGCTTTGCTGGCCAACACACTGGCAGACCACGTGGTGCGGTATTTTTCCGGTGCCGGTCTTGCAGACGCGCAGCGCACACAGCTGGCAGCTGCCGGCATCGATCTGAAGCAGCTGCCGGGCGCTGCGGATGCGGCACCGCAGGAAACGTTTGCAGCGCTGCAGGCGGCGCTCAATGCGCAGCGTACGGTACTGCTGGCGCAGCGCACGGCAATGGAGGCACCACGCACCGCGCTCGAAGGCGGGCTCACCGAACTGCAGGTGCAACTTGCGGCGCTTAATGTAGAGCGCTCAGTGCTGGCGGCGCCGCAGATAGCGCTGGAGGCGCAGCGCGTAGCGCTTGCGGGACAGCGCCAGCTGCCAGAGGCACAGCGGGTGCAGCTGCACGCCAAGCAGGCCGCAGAGCTGCAGAAAGCCGTGCTGCTGGTACCCCTGAAAACAACCGCTCCTGATCAAGCGTTTGAATTGAAGCTTGAGATGGCCGCAAGTTTTGCGGCGCTGCCAGAGCTGGTTGCGCTTCGCGGCCGCCTGGCCGGCAACAATCAAGAAGCGCTCAGTGGCTTTGGGAATTTCTCCCGCGCCATGCATTTGCTGTCACAACTTCAAAATGGGGCGCAGAGTGCGGCGCAGAGTGCGGCGCAGAGTGCGGCGCAGAGTGCGGCGCAGAGTGCGGCGCAGAGTGCGGCGCAAATTACAGTGCTGGCAGCACTGCAGAACGCTCCGCAAAGTGCGCCACAGGCGAGCTTTGGTGCCTCAGACATGAATGGTGTGCGCACCGGTGTGCTGGTGGCTGCGATTGACTCACTGCTGGCAGCACTTGTGGAGCAGTATGTGCCGGGTGGCAGCTTGCAGGCGCTGTTGGATTTGAAGGCGGCGTACGATGCGAAACTTGCGGCGAATCAACTGGAACTCGCACCATTTGTACAGCAAATTGATGCCTTGGACGAGCAGATTGCAACGAAGGTTGCGGAAATTGCAACTTATGCCCCGCAGATTTCTGCGAAAAACGGGGAGATCGAAATCAAGACCGGGGCAATTAATTCTAAGAACGCTGAGATTGCAACGCATGCCCCGCGAATAGCAGCGGTGAATGCTGAAATTGCGCTGCGGGAAAAACAAATTGCAGGTCTTACCGCGGTGAGCGCACCGCTGCCTGTGCTGCATAGCGCGGCAGCGGAGCCAGCCACCTGGGTGGAGCCCAATTTGCGCAAAAATGTGCTGGCCGCCACGGGCGCGGCGCTGGCGCTGAGCCTGATGCTTATCTTCGGTTATGAGTACGCGTGGGGCGGCGGCCTGCCGGGCAGCTCTGCGGTACCGGCTCGCATAGACTAACTGCTGCGAAGTGTGCGTTGCGCCATGCGCAGTGCGCACAACGGACTACACCCGCGGGCGGGCTTGCGCAGCCACCCGCCAACCCGCAGGCTAGGCAGCGCCGGCTCTCACCATGAGATGCGGTTTTGGTCGGACACGCACGGGCAGGCGCGCACCTCGCGCGCCGGCAGCGCAAAGCTGAGGCGCCCCTTGTATGCGGTTCCATCAGACACCGCCTGCCAGCCACCCAAATTAAACGGCACCGCGCTGTCGGCTGCCATCCACTCGCCATTGAACTTGCGCGCCACGTGTACATGCGTGCCCGTGCTGCGCCCGCCCTCGCAAGACGCAACGCCAAGAGCGTCGCCGGCTAAAAGGCGCGTGCCCACCGCCGGAATGCTGTCCGAGCGCAGGTGGAAGTAAAAGATTACCCAGCCGGTATGCTCGTTGTTGTCGCCATCAGTGTCCAGCAGGGCGGTGGCGTAGCCGTTGCGCACAATCACCCCCGGCGCAATGGCGGTAACCGGCTCGTTGGATTCGCCGCAGGTGCCGGCCAGCGCCGGTGGCGCAAAATCAATCGCGGCCCACGGCAGCGAGCTGCCCCACACCGGGTGTGGCCCGCCGGTGAAAGACCAGATGACGCCGGCCTGAAAGGGCAGCGTGAACGCGGGCTGGCGCAAGTTTGCCGGCTGCAGCAGCAGCGCGCTGCCAAACGCATCGCCGAACAGCTGCTGGTAAGTAGCCGCAAAACCCTGCGGGCCAATACTCTGCGCAAACTCCGCCGGCTGTTCCAGCTGGCTGAAGAGCTGCAGCAGCGCCACCGTGCCGGCGTTCTGCCACGGGTCAATGCGCTGCACGGTGCCGTCCAGCAGGCGCAGCTCCACTTGCGTGCCGGCGCGCCACGCGTAATAGCCCTCGTTCAGCTGCGCGGCAGCCCACTCCAGCTGGTTGGCAATGCCGGTGCGCGTGTCCGGCGGCAGGCGCAGCGGATTGCGCGCCGCACCTTCCGGCGCGTCGGCGCTGCGCAGCAGGCCGCTGCGGTACTCCAGCAGCGCCAGCAGCACGCGCGGGTTCACCGAGTATTGCAGCGCCACCTCGTTTATCAGATCCCAGGACGGGCGCGCTTCATCCCAGCTGCCATCGCGCGCGCTGTAGGCCGGCTCGTGGCGGTGTGCCAGCCAGCCGTCAAAGTTTTGCAGCTGCGCAGCCAGGTCGCCCGGATCTTCGGCGTACACCACGGCGCTGTCCGGCAAAATTTGAAAGGCGCTGCCCAGCAGCGGCGCATAGCTGGCCGGAATGTTGATGGCGCGTCCCGGCGGCAATGTGCTTTGGAAAACCGCCAGCGCCGGGTTGGCCTTCAGGATGGCGTCCGTGGTTTGGTTGAAGCGCGCTGCCAGCGCCGGCAGCGTGTCTCCGGACTGCACCACGTATGGCAGCAGCGCGCCAAACTCCCAGCGCGCGCGCACCGGTACGGCACTGGGCTGCGCTGCCGGCGCCGCCGGCAGCAGTTCCGGCGCGGCAGCCGCCGGCGCTGCGGGCAGCGCGCCGGCAGCGGGCAGCGGCACAAAGCGCGCAATCAGCGTAATCGTCAACGCCTTTGCAGATTCAATTGTGGGCAGCGCAGCGCGCGGCGCTGCCAGCACAATTGCAACGGCTGCCAAAAAGAAGACGGCCGTCATCCAGCCCAGCAAACGGCGCTGGCGCTGGCGCTGGCGGGTGGTACGCGGTGAGAGCGGCACGCCGGGCGGCGCTAGGATTCTGCAAAGCGCTGCAGCAAGTGCGCGCTGTGGCGGATGCCCTGCTGCAGCATGTCCAGGCGCACATGCTCGTTGGGTGCATGGGCCTGCGAGCCGGGGTAGCCCGCGCCGCAGGTGACGATGGGAACTTTGAGGTGTTCGACGAATGCATGGTTGGGGCCGGAGCCGCCAGACATGGGCACCAGCAGCGGCTCGCGCCCGTACACCACGCGCGCGGTGTCGGCTGCCATTTGCACAAACGGATGGTCGGGGTCGGTGCGCGCCGGCGGCTCGCTGCCCAGGTCTTCCACCTGCACATCGCCAAAGCCCTGCGCGTCCAGATGGCTGCGCAGTTTTTTCAAAATGTCGGCCGGGGTTTGGTTGGGCACAAGCCGGAAGTCCACTTTGGCGGCGGCCGCGGCGGGCAGCACGGTTTTGGAGCCCGCGCCCTGATAGCCGCTGTTCAGCCCGCAAATGGTGCAGGTGGGCTCAAAGCTGGCCTGGCGTTCCAGCGCTACGCCGCCCTGCACGCCGCGCAAAAATTCCGTTACGCCATAGCGCTCGCGGTAGCTTTGCGCCGGGTCCGGGATGCGCGCCATCAGTTCCAGATCGCGGGCGCTGGGTGGCTGCACCGCATCATAAAAGCCGGGAATCAGAATGCGCTCCTTTGCATCTTTGAGCGAGTTGAGCGCCCAGGTAAGGCGCCACGCTGCGTTGGGAAAGATGGAGCCCCCCAGCCCGGAATGGACATCCTGCGTGAGGCTGCGTACAGAGAGCCCCACATAACAAATGCCGCGCAGGCCAAGGAACAAGTTGGGATTGCCCAGATGGTCCACGCCGCCAAACTCCCAGACGCACGCATCCGCAGCGAGGCGCTGCTTGTGTGCCGCCACAAACGGCTCAAGCCCGCTGCTGCCGGTTTCCTCTTCGCCTTCAATTACAAACTTGATGTTGCACGGGTACGCGCCGCCGTGCAGCGCCCGCACTGCATCCAGCGCAGCCAGCCGGCAGAGCAGGTTGCCTTTGTCATCGATGGCGCCGCGCGCGTACAAAGCACCGGCGCGCACGGTGGGCTCAAAGGGCGGCGAGTCCCACAGCTCCAGCGGCTCGGGCGGCTGCACATCGTAATGGTTGTAGAAGAGCAGCGTGCGTGCGCTGTGCCCGCGTACTTCGGCCACCAGCACCGGGTAGCCGCTGGTGGGCAGCAGCTCCACATCAAAGCCGCGCGCCGCCAGCAGCGTAGCCACCAGTTCGGCGCAGGCCGCCATGCCCTCGCCAGTGGCGGAGATGCTGGGCTGCGCGCACAGGCGTGCCAGCTCGGCGGTGGACTGCGCCATGTGGTTGGCGATGAAACTGTCGAGCGCAGCGCTGGCGCTCATGCCGGCACCTGCGGCAGAAAGTGGCGGATGATGGAGCGTGCTTCGCTGAGCGGGTCTGCATTGCCGGGCAGTAGATGCTCGCTGGTGATGCGCAGGGTAAGGTGCGCGGCTGCGCTGCGAATGTGCGCCGGCTGCGCGCTGTCTTTTGCCAGGCGCTGCAGCTGCACAAAGGCGTTGGGCAGCGCTGCTATCCCCGCGCCGGCTGCCACGGCCCAGCCGGCAGCGCGCCGCGCACAGACGCGCGCGCGCCCCTCATTGCCGGCCTGGCGCGCCTGCTCGGCGAGTGCCAGCTCGCGGGCAATCGTAACTTCAGCAGCCGGGTTAAGCATGGGTTGTGGGGGCTGTGTGCGCTGCTGCAATGCGCACCGGGCTGCACCGGTTACGGCACGCGCTGCGCAAGTAATGTGCGGCATTATATCCGCTCACCGGTTGAAATGCGCTTTTTTGCGGGCGCATGCTGTGTGCCGGACTTGGTTGACGCACCTGCGCGCGGTCTGTTAAACTCACAGCATGCTGCTGGACCGGGGCGATGTCGATGAACTGATTGCGCGCGCGGAGGCGGGCGATGTTGCGGGTGCGCGCAACGGCCTGCGCGAGTACACGCGCCGCCACCCCAACATGCTGCTGGCCTGGAAGTGGCTGGCGGATATTGCCGACTCGCCGAAGGAGCGCGCGGACTGCGTGCGGCGCGCACAACTGCTGGCACCCGGCGACCCGTGGCTGGTGGAAGCCAAGAAGCAGCGCCTGCCGCCCGGCGTGCCGCGGCGCGCGCCCGGTGCCGAACTGCCCACGCGCCCCTACCCAAGCCCGCTGGCACCTGCGCCGGCAGCACCGCCGCTTAGTTTTATGCGGCACGAGGCAGCGCCGGCAGCGCAGCGCCCGGATGACCTTATGCCCGCCACCACGCCGGGTGCGTGGCCGCATGTGCCCGCCGCCGCGCCGGCAGCGCAGCGCCCGGATGACCTTATGCCCACCCGCACGCTGGGTGCGTGGCCGCATGTTGCTGCCGCCGCGCCGGCAGTGCAGCGCCCGGATGACCTTATGCCCACCCGCACGCTGGGTGCGTGGCCGCATGTTGCCGCCGCCGCGCCGGCCGGCGCAGCCCCGCCGCCGGCGGCTGCAGCGCCGGTGCTGGTGCCGTTGATTGACGACCTCAATGAGGAACTTGATGAGCCGCCCGCTGCGCCGGTGGCCGCGCCGCCATTGCTTGCACCACCCTTGCTGGCACCAGCCGCCGCGGTGGAGAACGGCTTTGCCGATTACCCCGGCAGCGGATTGGGAGGCTGGCTGCTGGGGGTTGCCATTGGCCTGGCAGCGCTGGGCGGGCTGCTGATTGGGCTGGCATGGTTCATCAACGGCGGCTGATGCTGCGCCGTTGCGCAGCCTGAGCGCCGTGCGCGTGGCTGCCGGCGCGCGCCGCGAGCGCTGGTGGGTTGCCGGGCTGGCAGCCGCAGCCATTGCGAGCTATGCCTTGCTCACCTGGCTGGGCAACGAGGACATTCACAGCCTGGCGCGCATGTTCGGCATCAGCTCGCTAAACGTGCGCATGCGCAACGCCAACTTCTCCAACCAGAACATGAGCGCCTTTACGCTGGCGGGCGCGGACTTGGAGTCCGCCAACTTCAACGGCGCCGACCTGAGCCGCGCCGACCTGACCGGCGCGTACTTGCGCTACGCCAACTTCACCAACGCCAACCTTCAGGGTGCGCAACTGCGCAACGCTGTGCTGACCAACGCGAGCCTGATGGGGGCGGACCTGACGGGCGCCAGCCTGCGCGGCGCCTACATTGTTGATTCCAATTTGCAGGGCGCCAAAGTTACAGACGCGCAGCTGGCAACGGCGCGCACACTGCGCGGCACGCTGCTGCCGGACGGCTCCACGCACCCCTAGCCCGCACCAAAAAAACTTAATATTTCCGGCCGCCTGCCGATACCCATAGTGGATAACGGCAGATGCAACAGACTCATTTTGCAGCCTTGTACCTTGGGTTGGCTTATACGGTGCTCTTCGGCGTGCTGTACTTTGTCTTCCTGGCGCAAGAACTGCTGCGCTAACCCGCGCCCGCCGCACTAGGCGCCGGGCAGGCGCGCAGCCGCAAACCCGCCCGCAATATCCACGCGCGTCCCCGGCTGCGCAACGGCAGCCAGCAGCAGCGGGTGCGCCGCCGTTTGCCCCAGGTCCGTTCCGTAAACAAACTGCAGCTTGTGCACATGCAGCCCGGCCGCGGCCAGCGTTGCCGCAAACTCGGCTGTGGTGGCTGCGCTGCCATGCGCCACCACAGAAACAAAAATTCCATCCCGCTGCAGTGCATTGCGCACCAGTGCCAGAGCTGGCGCTGCGTTTGGCAGCGTGGAAAGCGTGTGCGTGTCGGTGATGGCATCGAAGGTGCCGGCGGGCAACGCCTGCGTGATGTCCCCGTCCACAAACTTGAGTGTCCCGCTTGCGGCCTGCGCCAGCGCGCGCGCGCTGGCAATGCACTGCGGCACAAAATCAATGCCGGTGGCTGAGCGCACCGCACCGCTGGCTGCATACCAGCTGGTGAGGTGGCCAATATTGCAGCCCAGATCCAGCAGTTGTTGCCGGCCGGCAACCAGCGCTGCAACTGCGCTGCCAATGGCGTGCAGCGTGTTGGCTTGGCGCGAGTACATCACGCCGGCCACCTGCGGCACGGCCAGCGCGCCATAAAAGCGCAGCTGTTCGGCGGTGGTGGGGGCGCGGGTGGCGCCGGGCTGGCGTGTGGCGTCCAGCGCTGCGCGCAGCGCCGCATCCACGGCGTTCCAGCGGGCCTGCCAGTGCGTCAGGCTGGCGCAGGGCACAATGCCGTAGTGCGCCAGATGGTGCGTTAACGCGGCCGCATCATTGGGCATGCTGCGCGCAAAACTCCACCATAAAGTCGCGCAGCGCCTGCGCGCCCGCCAGCGACATGGCGTTGTAAAGCGAGGCGCGCACACCGCCCACCGAGCGGTGTCCCTCCAAACCGTGCAGCCCGCGCGCAGCGGCCTGCGCCAGAAAGTCGCGCTCCAGCTGCTCGCTTGGCATGCGAAAAGTCACATTCATTTGCGAGCGGCTGTCAGTACGCGCATGCCCGCGGTAGAAGCCCGCGCTGGCATCAATGGCTGCATACAGCAGCCCGGCCTTGCGCGTGTTCAGCGCTGCCATTTTTTGCAGCCCGCCAATTTCCTCGCGCAGCCAGTCCGTCACCAGCAGCAGTAGATAAATGGCAAACACCGGCGGGGTGTTGTACATGGAGTTGTTCTGCGCATGAATGCGGTAGTCCAGCATCGTATGCAGGTCTTGCGGGGCGCGTTCCAGCAGCGCTTCGCGCACAATCACAATCGTCACGCCGGCCGGGCCGGCGTTCTTCTGCGCGCCGGCGTACAGCAAGCCGTGGTCTGCCACGGGCAGCGGCCGGGAAAGAAAATCAGAGGAGCAGTCGCAAACCAGCGTGGCGCCGCGCGGCTGCAGCGCCTGCGGAAACTGCACGCCCTGAATGGTCTCGTTGGATGTGTAGTGCAGGTAGGCAGCCTGCGCGTCGGGCGCCAGCTCCGCGGGCTGCGGCACGCTGCTGTAGTTGCCGGATTTGCCGTTCCACAGTACGCGCACCTCGCCCTCGCGCTGCGCCTCCTTCACGGCTTTCTCGCCCCACACGCCAGTCACTACATAGTCGGCCGGCTTGTCTGCAGCGCGCAGCAGGTTTAGCGCCACCATCGAAAACTGCAGCGTTGCGCCGCCCTGCAAAAACAAAATTTTGTAGCCGGCCGGCACACCCAGCAGGCTGCGCAGGTTGTCCTGCGCCTTGTCTATGATGGCATCAAACGCCGGCGAGCGGTGGCTGATCTCCAGCACGGACATGCCGCTGCCGGGCAGGCACAGCAGGTCACGCTGTGCTTTTTGCAGTGCGGGCAGCGGCAGCGTGCACGGCCCGGCGCCAAAATTGAAGATG
The DNA here is from genome assembly GCA_947503585.1 of Anaerolineales bacterium. Classification (GTDB taxonomy): domain Bacteria; phylum Chloroflexota; class Anaerolineae; order Anaerolineales; family UBA11657; genus BD1. The sequence continues at coordinate 9,073 of CANNEJ010000029.1, forward strand.
CGGTCTGAAGTCATGTTTGATTCTTCCATAATGATATTTGTGCAGTGGCAGCTGCTTGATTGCAGTCCAGTGCTGCGACGCAATGATTGTACATTGGGGGCTGCAGCTTGTGCCGGCGGCGGGCAGCCGGCCCGGCGGCAGCCGCCCGCTATCGCCGGGCCTGCAAAACAGCTATAAAACACCGCCATGCTATACTGCCGCAAGCAAACAAGTCCAAACTAGCTGATGAGTTCCAGTAACTTTTACATCCCCGAGTCGGCGATGGCTATCATGGCCCATCCCGACGATATCGAATTTTCCTGCGCCGGCACGCTGGCGCGCTGGGCGCGGGCGGGCACGCGTGTGTGCTACTGCCTGTGCACCAGCGGCGATGTGGGCATCAGCAAGCCTGGCGTCAGCAGTGCGCAGGCGGCGGAGATTCGCGAGCGCGAGCAGCGCGCCGCTGCGCATGTTATCCGCGCGGCGGATGTGGTGTTCTTGCGCGAGCCGGACGGCATGCTGCAGCCCACCCTGGAAATGCGCAAGAAACTGGTGCGTGAGATCCGGCGCTTCCGGCCGGAAGTGGTGATATGCGGCGACCCAACCATTGTGTGGGCCGGCGAAGGTTACATCAATCACCCCGACCACCGCGCTGCGGCCACGGCCGCAGTAGACGCAATATTTCCAGCTGCGGGGCAGTCCAACCTGTTTGCGGAGCTGGAAGCTGAGCAGCTGTTTGCGTTCAAGCCGCGCAAGGTTTTTGTGGCGCACTGGCAGCGCGGGGACCACTTCATCTCAATTGATTCCACCATCGACTTAAAGCTGGAGGCACTGCAGCTGCATGCCAGCCAGTTTGAAACCAGCAGCCCGGAAAAGTTTGTGCGCGAGCGCGCCGCCCAGCTGGCCAAAGGCAAAGAGATGGAATATGCCGAGGCGTTTTCGATTGTGACGCTGGAAGACGACGAAACATGGGAAAAATACCACGGTGATGTGCGCTCCCGCTACAATGGAGTGGTGCACACTTAGCGCCGATACTAGCTACAGAGTGTAAGTAGCAGCCGCCGCTTAGAAGCCCGCGAGGAACCATGTTCAAGAAAAAGAAGTCTCCGCCGCCCGCAGCCGCACCAGCGCCAGAGTCGGAAGACAATCTGCCGAAGCAGAAGTCCGGCCGCTTTAGCAAGCTGCGCGCAATTCTGCTCAATCGCAGCTTCCTGATAGTTACAGTTACGCTCTTGGTGCCGCTGCTGGCGGCGCTGGGCGTGTTTCAAACGCTTGAGTACTCGGTTTCCAACCAGTTTTTTCAACTGCGTGGCCCGATTCCGCATTCGGAAGACATCATCGTTGTCGCGATTGATGACGAGTCTTTTCAGCAGACCGGGCTGCAGTGGCCGTGGCCGCGGGATTACATCGCCAAAATTGTGGCCGGTATCAGCGCCGGCAAACCCAAAGCCATCTCCATCGATGCTTTCTTCT
>CANNEJ010000030.1 GCA_947503585.1 Anaerolineales bacterium
TCCGCAAGGGCAACACCGGGGTGTACCAGTACTGGCTGGACTTCTTTGGGAAGGGCTTAAACCAACCCGCAGAGTAGTCCGCAGGTTACAGCAATCTGCAAAGCAGGATGGGCCATCCCCATCCTGCTTTTATTTAATAACTGTGCGCACCACACCTGCAACTAACAAATGCCACTGAGGTAAAATACCAGAAGCAATTCCCCATTGCTTTTGGTTCCGCACCCGCATGCTATCTTTCATCGTCCGTCGGCTACTACTGCTGTTTCCGGTTCTGACCGGGATTCTGGTGGTTACCTTCACCATTACCCGCATGATTCCCGGCGACCCATGCGATGTGATGCTGGGAGAAAAAGCAACCAAGGCGAAATGCAAAATCTTCAAACAGCACTATGGGCTTGACAAGACAATTCCGGAACAGTTCGCTCGCTACATGCTGAATGTGGCGCAGGGAGATTTTGGCACCACAATCCGCGACCGGCGCGCGGTATCTGATGTAATTGCCGAGCGCCTGCCACTGACCATCGAGCTGACGATACTCGCAACTGTGTTTGCATCCACCGTTGGCATACTGCTCGGCGTTGTCGCCGCACTTAATCGCAACAGCACAGCCGACACCGCCACAATGGTCTTCGCCAACATCGGCGTGTCCATGCCCATATTTTGGCTCGGGCTGCTGCTCGCGTACTTTTTTTCACTTACCCTGAAAGACACGCCTTTCTACATTCCGCCTTCATCGCGCCTGTCCCCGGGCGTATCGATTGTGCCCCTCGCAAAAGTCTGGGGACTGCAAAACCTTAAGGGTTTCCAGCGCTTTATGCTCCTGCTGGTCTCCAACTCCGCGATCCTCAATGCGCTGCTGACCGGCAACACAAAGCTGCTCAAGGATGCGCTCTGGCACTTGATCCTGCCGGCACTAGCGGTTGGCACCATCTCGCTGTCTGTAATTGCGCGCATGACGCGCTCCAGCCTGCTCGATGTACTCGGCGCGGACTTTGTGCGCACTGCGCGCTCCAAAGGGTTGCGCGAGCGGCTCGTAATTTATCGCCACGGCCTGCGCAACGCCCTGATCCCCATTGTTACGATCATCGGGCTGCAAATTGGCAGCTTGCTGTCCGGCGCAGTGCTCACCGAAACCATCTTTGCGCTGCCCGGCATCGGCTCGCGGGCGGTCGAGGCAATTCTTTCACGCGACTATCCGGTCATTCAGGGATTCTCCGTGCTGGTCGCGGTGATATTTGTGTTCACAAATCTGATTGTAGACATATCGTACGCTTACTTGGACCCGCGCATCCGCCTCAAGTAAAACCATGACCGCCGCCACCGCAGAATTACCGCTCGTCGCCAGCAGCCCGATTGCCGACGAATCACCGGCGCGCCTCGCGCTGCGCCGGCTGCTGCAGCACCGCTCGGCGCAAGTTGGCTTTGTAATGCTACTGCTGCTGATATTAACAGCCCTGTTTGCCGACCGCATTGCACCCTTCGACCCGCTGCTCCCGCTGGAGAATGTTGTGCGGCGCAGCACGCCCTGCATCCACCTGCTGGGCTGCGCAGCCGACCAGCCGCAGCACTTGATGGGCATTGACGGCAACAACCGCGATTTATTCTCGCGCGTGGTATACGGCTCGCGCCTGTCGCTGCAGGTGGGCATCACCACTGTATCGGCTGCGATTTTGGTGGGCGGGCTGCTGGGTGCACTGGCCGGGTTTCTGGGCGGCTGGCCGGATGACCTGATCATGCGCGCCCTGGATATCTTGATGGCGTTCCCAAGCCTGCTGCTCGCAATCTCAATTGTGGCGGTGCTGGGCCCGGGCCTGATAAATTCACTGCTGGCGATTGCTATCACAGAAATACCGGTCTACGCCCGTGTGGTGCGAGCCGGCGTAGTAGCGGTGAAGGACCATGACTTTGTAACCGCATCGCGGGCGCTGGGCGCATCCCGCATGCGACTGCTGTTTGTGCGGGTGCTGCCCAGCTCACTCACCCCGCTAATTGTGCAGGGCACACTTGGCATTGCGACCGCAATTTTGTCAGCCGCAGCGCTCAGCTTCCTTGGGCTTGGCGCAGAGTTCCCCATTCCCGAATGGGGCTTGATGCTTGGCGAAGAACGCAACAGCGTTTTCAATGCACCGCACCTGGTCCTGTTCCCCGGCATCGCGATCATGGTCACAGTACTGTCCTTCAATCTAATCGGGGACGGCCTGCGCGACGCACTTGATCCGCGGTTACATCACTAAAGTTACACAACCGCAGCCCGCCTGCCTGCCGCTGCCCGCCCGCAAGCGTGAACTAAACCAGCCAAAAACCGGCGGCACTCTTACTTGACCGCCTGCTGACAGATAATTCCCGCCTGCCCGCCAATAAATTTATCGAAGTTTTAACCATCTAGCCGGTCAGCCAAACCCGGCAGATATCTTGCATGGTTATAATGTGAACTATGGCACCCGAAGTACAAATTGCGCCTGCGCATGCTACCGGCGCACACGGGGTGAACGGCCACTTGGATAAAGATTCGCCGACGCTGTACCTCAACCGCGAATTGAGCCTGCTTGAATTCCAGCGGCGCGTGCTCGAAGAAGCGCAAGACGCGCGCAATCCACTGCTTGAGCGCGTGCGCTTCATTTCAATTTTAGCCTCCAATCTCGATGAATTTTTTATGGTGCGCGTGGGCGGCCTAATGCTGCAGATCGGCGCCGGGGTCACCGAGTCCGGACCGGACGGCTTATCGCCGAGCGGGCAACTGGCTGCAGTGCGCAAACTGGCCGCGGACCTAATGAGCGCGGCCCAAACCTGCTTCACTGAGCAGCTGCTCCCAGCCCTGGCAGCCAGCCGTATTTTTGTTCACAACTACGCCGACTTGAGCGGCGACCAGCTGCAGCGCGCCCAAGATTATTTCTCGCAAATTGTTTTTCCAGTGCTCACGCCGCTGGCTTTCGATCCCGGACATCCATTTCCGCACATCTCCAACCTAAGCCTGAACCTGGCTGTGGAAGTGTGCCGCCGCGATGGCCAACGCCAGTTTGCTCGCGTAAAAGTACCGGACACGCTGCCACGCCTCGTGCCATTGCGGCGCCCGGCAGAGTCGCCAGTGCGCCCGGCCAGCGCATCCGCCGACCAGCACTTTGTTTGGATGGAACAGCTGATTGCGGCGAACGCCAGCCGGCTCTTCCCGGGCACTGAAATCATGGCTGCGCAGGCATTCCATGTAACCCGCAATGCAGACATGCACATTCAAGAGCTGGAAGCCGGCGACCTGCTGGAAACAATGGAACAAAGCGTGCGCGAGAGGCGCTTCGGTGATGTGGTGCGCCTGTGCCTGGCGCACGAAATGTCTGAACAAATGCGGGCTCTGCTGCTCGAGAATCTTGAAGTTGACGCGAACGACGCGTATACCATTGAAAGTGCGCTTAACTTGAAAGACATTGCAGAACTGGCAAAGCTGGATCGACCAGCGCTGAAATATCCCACCTTTGTGCCGGGAATGCCGGCCGTACTCCGTGACAGCAGTATATTCCGCGTGCTGGCCAACGGACCGCTGCTGGTGCATCATCCCTACGACTCATTCCAAACTGTACTCCAATTCTTTAGCGAGGCTGCCGCCGACCCGGACGTGCTTGCCATCAAACAAACGATGTACCGCATGGGATCCAACCCGCCGGTGGTGCAAGCCTTGCTGGACGCACAGGCCAACCACAAGCAAGTGGCCGTGCTGGTGGAACTAAAGGCGCGCTTCGACGAAGTCAGCAACATCGGCTGGGCGCGTACGCTGGAAAATGAAGGTGTGCATGTCACCTACGGCCTGCTGGGCCTCAAAACACACTCAAAAATTGTGCTAGTGGTGCGCCGCGAAGGCGAGCGCATCCGCCGCTACATGCATCTTGGCACCGGCAACTACAATGCCGGCACCGCCCAGGTGTATGAAGACTTTGGTCTTTTCACATGCGATGAAGAACTGGGAGCCGATGCATCTGAGTTGTTCAATTACCTCACAGGCTACGCCGAGCAGCACAACTTCCGCAAACTGCTGGTAGCGCCCGTCAATATGCGCAGCGGCCTCACGGCGTTGATCGCGCGCGAGATCGAGCACCAGCTAGCGGGCCGCGGCGGCCATCTAATTTTCAAACTTAACGCACTTACTGATCCGCGCATAATTCAGCAGCTATACACCGCCTCACAAAACGGAGTGCAGGTGGACCTGCTGGTGCGCGGTATGTGCTCGCTGCGCCCGGGCGTACCCGGCATCAGCGATAACATTCGCGTATCCAGCGTACTCGGACGCTTTTTGGAACATAGCCGCCTTTACTACTTCCTGAATGGCGGTGAAGAAACGGTGTATCTTGGCAGCGCCGACTTAATGCCCCGCAGCCTGGACCGGCGCGTGGAGCTGCTCTTCCCGGTGGAAGACGCCGCGCACAAACGCTACCTGCGCGACACAGTGCTGCAGGCCCACCTGAACGACAACACCTCCAGCCGCAGTATGCAACCCGACGGCCATTACAAGCGCAACACACCGCAAAAGGGCGCCGCACCACTGGCAGTGCAGGATCACCTGCTTGCCCTGCGCACCACCCGCCCAGCCACAGAAGTTCCCGGGCCGGCCAAGCTGGAACCCAGTCTCCGCAAGAAACGAAAATGACGCCCGGCGCGGGCACACCACCGCTTCGCGGTGAGCTGGCGCGCCTTTTGCGCCAGCCGCTTTCCGCAGCAGCCCGCGACCGGGCGCACGCCCTGCTCGCCCTGGAACGCGGCGTGCCTGCGGCAACGCTTGCCACAGAATTACAAATACCCGTACAGCGCGTGCGCGCCTGGCAGCGCAGCTACGCCTTGCGCGGCTCCGCCGCCATAATTGCCGCCCACCCGCCCGCCAGGGACGAAGCGCTTCGCACACCCGTCACACTCGCTGCGCTGCAGCAGGCGCACAACACAAACTCCGCCAGTGCTGCCGCTGTCGTTCAAATCGCAGCCGCCTTCTTCAGCCAGACAGCCGACCGGCACCGCCTCGGAAAGCGCAGCCGGCAACTGCTGCTGCATGCCGCCGCGCTGCACAATCTCGAAGCGCGGCCCGCCGCCAGCGCACTTGCCATTCAAACCCATCCGCTAATTTTGCTGTCGGCCACAACGCAGCGCACTGTGGCGGTACTGGTGCGCGCGCAGCGCGGCAGCTTCGGCAAAGTGCAGCGCCGCCTGCAAGCACTGCCCGGCACCACCGCAGCTCAAACCACAGAACTCATTTGGCTGACGGCCCTGCTGCGGATTGCGGCCCGGCTGCCAGCCGCCTGTCGTGCATCCGCCGCCCTGCAGCTCGCCGATCAACCCACCCCCGGCGTGGTGTTGGAATTTGGTGGCGCCCAGGTGCTGGCCGGCGTGGCGGCCCTAAGGCGCGAGACAAAGTTTTTCACGGCGGCCACCGGCCAACCGCTAATGCTCAACTTGCGCCTGCCGCCCGCGCTGCGCGCGCTTGCCCGCGCTGCCCGCAAAGGCAAGGAGCCGGAGCTGCTGCCAAACGCCCCGGTAGCCGAAACGGCGCGCCTAATTCTGCGCCAGCAACTTGCCAATTTGCTGCACCACACGCGCAATCTGGCGCGCCGCGAAGACGCTGAGGACGTGCACCAATTGCGCGTTAGCACGCGCCGCCTGCGCGCCGCGAGCGCTCTTTTTTCGGCCAGCTTGGATGCGCACGCGCTGAAGCCATTCGTGCGCGCACTGCGCACGGCTGGCCGCGTGTTTGGGCGCGTTCGTGACCTGGATGTTTTGCTGGAGAAACTCACCGCTCATCACGCGCAGCTGCCAAATCCCCAACAAAGCGGCCTTGATTCATTAATCACATATCTCCGGCAACAGCAGGCCACTGCCCGCGCCACAGCGCTGCAGTACTTGCACGGCATCGACCATCAAGCATTTATCCTGGAGTTTGGTGCGTTCCTGATGCACCCGCCACAGCCCGCAGTAACCGGGCCACATCCGGTGCTGGCATGCGATGCCGCGCCGCAGCTGATCTACGCCCGCCTCGCTGAGGTGCGCGCCTTTCTACCGCATTTGCAAAACGCTTCGCTCGCCGACCTGCACGATCTTCGCATTGACTTCAAAAAGCTGCGCTATGCAATCGACTTCTTCCGGCCGCTGCTGGGTGCCGAAGTCAAAACCTTAATCGGCTACCTAAAACGAATCCAAGATGTGCTCGGTGACTTGAATGACGCCGATGTGGCTTGCGCCATGCTGCGCCAGGCGCTGAACGACGACCCCGCCTTGCAATTGCAATACTGGGACATCAACGCGTACATCACTGTCCGCGAAACAGAGCGCACTGCGTTACAAGCAGCATTTCCGGCCGTCTGCGCCGAGCACTTTGCCACGGCGGCATTCCAGCAGCAGCTAGCCAGCGCCGTGGCCGCCCGTTAGATGCGCCTCTACTTTCTGCGCCACGGACTTGCCGGCGACAGCACCACGTGGACCGGCGCCGACGAGCAGCGCCCGCTCACACCCGAAGGCGTAGCCCGCATGCAGGTGAGCGCGCGCACAATCAGCGCGCTTGCCCTCGACCTGGACGAAATAATCACAAGCCCATACGTACGCGCCCGCCAAACTGCGGACATCGTTGCCGCGCAACTCGGCCTGCCGGTAACCGCGCATGCCGGCCTGGTTCCCGGCTTCAGCTTTCCCATGCTGGAACGGCTGCTAAACACGCGCCTGCAAGCCGGCGCGCTGCTGCTGGTCGGCCACGAGGACGACTTCAGCCAGCTGATTGGCCGGCTGATGGGCGGTGGCCGGGTGGTTATGAAAAAGGGCAGTCTCGCGCGCGTGGACCTGCTGCAGTTGCAGCCTCCGGCCGGCATTTTGAGCTGGCTGCTGCCCCCCAAGCTTTTAGCCAGTGAATAGCCTGTGATCGCACTGCCGGCTTTCAGCGAGTCGCTGGGCATCATAGACCTCGGCTCCAACTCGGCCCGTCTGCTGGTGGCCCACTTCACGCCGGGCCACACATTCAAAGTAACTGATGAGCTAAGCCGCCGCGTGCGCCTGAGCGAAGGCATGGCCGCCACCCAACAACTAGCGCCCGCGGCAATTGAGCGCGCGCTCGACACACTGCGTGTATTTGCGTCATTTTGCAAGGCGAATGGCGTACGGCGCGTGATACCCGTGGCCACCGCAGCCGTTCGTGACGCGCGCAACCAGGCTGAGTTCCTGCAGCGCACGCAGCGCGAGACCGGCCTGCGCCTGCGCGTGCTCACCGGCGAGCAAGAGGCATATTTCAGCTCGCTGGGCGCCATCAACAGCATTGGCATTCAACAGGGGCTGGTGCTGGATGTGGGCGGCGGCAGCGCAGAGCTTGGGAAAGTGCGCGCCGGCGAATTCACCCGGGGCACGGTCAAACCGCTCGGTGCCCTCAGCCTCACTGAGCGCTATTGCCACACCGACCCGGTCTCAGACACCGACTACACTGCGCTCAACAGGTACATCGCAAATACCCTGGCACCGATCAGCTGGCTGCGCTTGCAGAGCGGGCAGCAGTTTGTGGGGCTGGGCGGCACCGTGCGCACGCTGGCGCGCATCGACCGCGAAACGCGCAGCTATCCATTCCACCTTGTGCATCAATACGAACTAAAGCTCGGGCGGCTGGAGAAGCTGATCGACAAGCTGCGCGGGCTTGGGCACAAAGAGCGCACCCGGCAAATACGCGGCCTGCGCAATGACCGCGAAGACATAATTCTTGCCGGTGCAATGGTGGTGGCGGCTGCGCTGCGCCAGGCCGGTGCCGAAAGCCTGACCGTATGCGGCCAGGGGCTGCGCGAGGGACTGCTCTACTCGCAATTTTTGCGCACACGCCGTCCGCCGGTAATGCGCAACCTGCGCGAATTCAGCGTTCTCAACCTGGCGCGCAACTACAGCTTTAACCAGCCGCACGCAGACCATGTGGCGCGCCTCTCGCTGGCGCTCTTTGACCAACTGAGCGCCGAGCACGCGCTGGGCGCGCCCGAACGCGAATGTTTGTGGGCGGCAGCCCAACTGCATGACATTGGCACAAGCATTGAGTATTACAACCACCACAAACATGCGGCCTACATTATTCTGAATGCCGCGCTGCCCGGCTACACCCACACCGAACAGGTAACAATCGCCGCGCTCTGTTTGCTGCACCGCCGCGGCCGCACCGAGCTCGAAGCGTTTGCGCCCATGGGGCTCCTCAGCACTTCAGAGATGCGGAGTGCAGGCAAAATGGGAGCTCTGCTGCGCCTGGCGGAATATCTGGACCGCAGCCGCAGCGCAGCCATAAAGAAGGTACAAGTGCGCATTACAGACGGGCGCGCCCAAATTCTCGCAACACCCGCCGCAGTCGGCGGCGCCGGCGTTGAAGTCTGGGAAACACAGCGCGCCACCGACTTGTTTGAGCAGGAGTTTGGCATGCCACTATCGGTATCCCTCGCCTGAGCACCCGCGCATGCAGCTAGAAATTGAACGCAAGTATTTAGTGCGTGTCCCACCGCCGGACCTGCAAACATGGCCGTTTGAAGAGGTACGCCAGGGGTACCTGGCCATAGAAACGGACGGCCGTGAGGTGCGCGTGCGCCAGCACGGCAGTGCGAGCGTCCTCACTTACAAGCGCGGCACCGGTGCGCAGCGCACGGAGGTGGAAATACACATTGACGCCGCCCAATTTGCGCAGCTCTGGCCGGCCACACAAGCGCGGCGCGTACAGAAGCGGCGCTACCGCATCGGCACTGCGCAAGTAGTACTGCTGGATGTGTTTGGCGGGGAACTGGACGGACTACTGCTGGCCGAAGTGGAATTTCAAACTGCCGCGGACTGCGCGGCCTAAACCGTCCGCAACCGCGCAGGCCGCTAACCGGCGCTAACCCGGCCGCAGCCGCACAGCACTTAGTTGGTCAGGTGAGCGTGCACCAACTGTTGAAAGTGGTGCACGCCATTTTCGCGCTTCACTGAAAATCGGCCGCGATCGTACACGCCGGATTGCAGGCCCAGCTGCACCGCACGACAGATCTCCATGTCCTCGCGCTGCACTTCATCGCTGAACGCAATCGACTGCTGCATGCTTTCCCAGCCCGCGCCGGTTCCGGGCTGCGCAAAGTACCATTCAAAAATTGTCAGCGTGCGCTGCGCATCCAGCGGCAGCACAATATTGATTTGCAGATTGTCCGGATAGAAATTGAACATCACATTCGGAAACAGCCAGTAGTACAGCGCGTCTGGCTCGGCAGCACCGCGCAAGTAGCGCCGGTCTTGTCCCGCCGACGGTGCAGCCCCTAGCGGCCGAAAAGGCGCGTGCTGCTTGCTGTAGTTGCGAAACGTCTCCACCCGATACTGCTCGTAATCCAGCTCACGAAACAACCCCGGATGCGCAATCGGAATGTGGTAGCCCTCCAGAAAATTGTCGATATAAACCTTCCAGTTGGCCTCAACCACATATTCACGCCGCTCCAACAAGCCGAGCTTGGACACATCAAACCCCGCGGCCGCTACTTCCCTCCAGATGGGTCCCTGACTCTCTTCAAGGCTTTCACATTGGGCATCCAAATTCACAAACACCCACGGGCCCCACTCTGCCACATTTACAGAGGGCAGGCACACCTGTTCCGCGCCCCAGTCCTCCACCCCCTCAAATTCAGGCGCAGAAAGCAGCTTCCCATCCAGTCCATAGGTCCAGCCGTGGTAACGACACTGCAAACTTTTGCGGTTGCCTTTGCCGGACGCCACTGGCCCAGCCCGGTGCCGGCACACGTTGAAAAAAGCCCGCAGGCAGCCAGCTGCATCGCGCGTCACCACCAATGGCTTGCCTTGCAGGTCGCAAGCCACATAGTCACCGTGCCGCCGCAGCGCAGCGCTGCCGGCAACCGGCTGCCAGCTGCGCCAAAAGATTTTTTCGCGTTCCAGCTGCAACATGGCGGCATCAAAATACCATGCCGCCGGCAGCGTGCTGGCCAGCGCCAAATCATCCGCCGGCCGATTCTGCGCCAGCTGCGCCGCGCTGCTCACGCCTTGTTCCGTAGCACCGCACGTGCCGCGTGGTAACCGCTAACGCCCATGGTGCCTGCACCGGGATGGTTGGCGGGGCCGCACAGGTAAAGCCCGTGCACCGGCGTGCGGTACTGTGCCCACCCTGCAATCGGGCGCATAAATAATATCTGGTCAAGCGTGAGATCCGCATGATAAAGATTGCCGCGCGGCGCACCCAACTCGCGCTCGAAGTCTGCGGGCGTGAAGACAACAGCTGCCTGTATGCGGGCGCGCAAGCCCGGGATGTGCGCATCCAGCAGCTCAATCACAGTGTCACGCAAGGCTGCGCTGCGCTGCGCATCCCACGCGCCGGCGCGCAATTTATACGGCGTGTACTGCACCGACACAGACATCACATGGCAGCCGGACGGCGCCAGTGATGGATCACTTAGCGAAGGGATTACAGC
>CANNEJ010000031.1 GCA_947503585.1 Anaerolineales bacterium
AATTGCCACGCTCATCAAGTCCGCGGGAAAGCCGGGCCACGGCGCGTCATCAACCTTGGGGATGGCGCCGCCAAAATCCTGTGTTATGCGCAGCGCTTGATTGGCCGCCACCAGCAAGTCAGCACCTTCCGTTTTCCAGTGCACACCCAGACGCCCAAAGACCACGGCTGCCATTTCCAATGGGCACTGCGCCGCGCCCACAATACGCACTTCGCCGCCCGTCACCGCTGCCGCGCCCGCAAAACTCACCACCTCCAAATAGTCCGGCTCCACAGTGTGCGCGCCGCCCTGCAGGCGCGCCACGCCTTCAATCTCCAGCACGTTGCTGCCGATGCCGCGAATGCGCGCACCCAGCTGGTTTAGAAAGCGGCACAGCTCCTGGACGTGCGGCTCGGATGCCACATTGCGCAGCACGCTGTTGCCACGCGCCAGCACGGCTGCCATCACCGCATTTTCAGTTGCGGTCACACTCGCTTCATCCAGCAAGATGGCGGCACCCTGCAAGCCCTTGGTGTGCATGTGGAAACCTTCGCGCCAGTCAATCTGCGCGCCCAGCGCGCGCAGCACCAGCAGGTGGGTATCCAGCCGCCGCCGGCCGATCACATCGCCGCCGGGGGCAGCCAGGTGCAGTTCGCCACAGCGTGCCAGCAGCGGCCCGGCCAGCAGGATGGACGCGCGAATGACGCCGCATAATTCCGGGTCAAGGTGATTGCCACTTATCTGCGCCGCCTGAATCCGCCAGGTGCGTGGCTCAAGCAGCTCCACCGTGGCACCCGCCGCCTGCACCAGCCGCCGCATTGTTTGCACATCTTCGATCAACGGCATGTTATGCAGCGTCACCGGCTGGTCGGTTAGCAGGCAGGCAGCCAGCAGCGGCAAGGCAGAGTTTTTGTTGCCAGCCGGCTGCACGCTGCCGCGCAAAGGTACACCGCCCCGAATTACAAACTGTTCCATGGTAGGTGGTCTGCGCACCCGCAGCGGCACGCAAATACATTCTAATCAATGGCAGAAAACGGGTCAAACCGCAGCGGGAAAGACCACGCGAAAGCCGTGCGATTTGGTAAAATAAGGCCATGTTAGTAATGGGCAAACGCCAGTCCGCAGGGCCCACTCCGCCGCTGGGAGTGATCGACTCACTCGGCCACGGGCTGCAGGCAGTGGTCACGCACCTGCCCCTGTTGATCCTGCCGCTGCTGCTGGACTTGTTCTTGTGGCTGGGTCCGCAGCTCTCGATTGCGCCGCTATTGAGTCAGGCACTTGCATTTGTGCGCGCCAACCCGGAGTTTGCCAGCGCCCTCAACCAGCAGCTGCCAGACCCGGATGCGCTGCCGGAGCTGGTGGCGCAAGTTGGCGAATCCGCAAACTTGTTTGGCTTCCTGAGCACTGCACCCATGGGCGTGCCCAGCATGATGGCCGGCAGAGGCGCTCCTTTAACACCGCTTGGCGCCAGCCTGCAAATCAATGTGCCCGGTGTGCTAGCCGTGGTGATCTGGGGCAGCAGTTTGACCGTGATTGGCATGTTGCTGGGCAGCATCTACCTGCACCTGATTGCGCGTGCCGTGCAAGCGCCCGCAGAGCGCGCCGACCGCAGCGCACTCGCCGCAAAAATTATGCGGAGCTGGTTGCATCTCACCCTGCTGGCGTTTCTGGCGCTGGGGGCGCTGGCGCTTTATCTGGTGCCGCTGAGCGTTCTTACGCTTGTGACCACAGCCGTGCATCCGCTCCTCGGCGGTCTGGTAAATTCATTGGGGGCATTCTTTGCCATGTACGTTGTGTTCACTTATGTGTTTATCGTGCAGGAAGTGGTGCTAAGCGGAAATCAGTTGCGCCCTGCGCTGCGCAAGAGCTCCGCGATTGTGCGCACCAACGCACAGCCGGCAGCCGGCTTGCTGCTGATCATTCTTGTTCTGAACCTCGGGTTGGGGTTTGTGTGGGGCATGCCGGACGCCTCCTCATGGCTGCTGCTGCTGGGCATCAGCTTTCACGCGTTTGTGAACACCGCCCTGATCGCCGGCACTTTCTACTTTTACGCTGACCGGGTGCGCTGGCAAACCGAACTGCAGCGCATCATTGCTGCGCAGCCGCCTGCAACCCGAAGCTGACCGGCAGCGCTTGCAAAACTTAACCGGGTTGGATTGCTGCCGGCTGCAGCCGGGGACCGGCAGCCCGCCGCGGCAAGCGGCCAACAAAATGATCCGCGGAGAAATTGATCAATGAAGAAGACTGACAGCTATGGCGCACAAAATATCCAGGTACTGGAAGGGCTGGAGGCTGTGCGCCGGCGCCCGGGCATGTACGTGGGCGGCACCGACCTGCGGGCGCTGCATCACTTGATTTATGAGGTGGTGGACAACTCCATTGACGAAGCGCTGGCAGGCGAGTGTGATCATGTGACCATCACCATTCATCCCGACAATGCGGTCTCTGTACAGGACAATGGCCGCGGCATTCCGGTGGACGCCCACCCCACCGAGAAAGTGTCCGCGCTGGAGGTGGTGATGACGCGCCTGCACGCCGGCGGCAAATTTGGCGGCGGCGGCTACAAAGTGTCCGGCGGCTTGCATGGTGTGGGTGTCAGTGCGGTCAACGCACTTTCCAGCGTGTGCGAGGCGTGGGTGCAGCGCCACGGAAAACTCTGGTACCAAAAGTATGAGAAGGGCAAACCGCAGGCGCCAGTAAAAGCCACCGGCCCGGCACCCAAAGACGAGAACGGCACACGCATCCGCTTCATGCGCGACACCACCATCTTCAAAGAAGAAAATGTGTACCGCTTTGAAACGCTTGCGCAGCGCTTCCGCGAAATGGCGTTTGTGACGCGCGGCGTAACGCTAAAGCTGGTGGACGAACGCAGCGCGCGCTCCACAACCTTTTTGTTTGAGGGCGGCATCAAGTCCTTTGTGCGCTACTTGAACCGCAGCCGTGAAGCCATGCATCCCGCTCTTTATGTGGCAAAAGAAATTGACGGCGTGGGCGTGGAGGTTGCGCTGCAATACACGGATGTCTTTACCGAGACCGCCTACTCATTTGCAAACACCATCAATACCACAGACGGCGGCACGCATCTGACCGGCATGCGCACAGCGCTGACGCGCACCGTAAATGACCACGCCCGCAAAGCCGGCCTGCTGAAGGAGGGCGACCCCAACCTGACGGGAGACGATACGCGCGAAGGCCTGACGGCGATTGTGAGCATCAAGCATCCTGATCCACAATTTGAAAGCCAGACCAAAGTGAAGCTGATGAACCCCGAGGTCTCCACGCATGTGCAGCAAGTGCTGGGCGAGGCACTGGGGGAATTTCTGGAGGCGAACCCGCGCTCCGCCAAACTGATTGTGGAAAAGTGCCTCACCTCCGCGCGCGCACGGGATGCCGCGCGCAAAGCGCGCGACCTGGTAATCCGCAAGAGCGCGCTGGAGTCGATGACGCTGCCGGGCAAGCTGGCGGACTGCTCCGAACGCGATCCGGCCAAGTGCGAGCTGTACATCGTTGAGGGCGACTCGGCCGGCGGTTCTGCAAAGCAGGGGCGTGACCGCCACTTTCAAGCCATCCTGCCGTTGCGCGGCAAGATCATGAACACTGAGCGCGCGCGCCTGGACAAGATTCTCGGATCCAACGAGGTCAAGGCGTTGATCTCGGCGCTGGGCACCGGCATCGGCGCCGGCTTTGACTTAAGCGGGCTGCGCTACGGGCGCATTATCATCATGACAGATGCAGATGTGGACGGCAGCCACATCCGCACGCTGCTGCTTACATTTCTCTTTCGCTACATGCAGCCGCTGGTGGATGCCGGGCACTTGTTTATTGCACAGCCACCGCTGTACCGGCTGGCACAGGGCAAGAAGGCGCAATATGTTTACAGCGATGAGGGCAAGGACAGCCTGGCGAAGGAATGGTCCAGCGGCGGAAAGATTGTGGTGCAGCGCTACAAAGGCTTAGGGGAAATGAACCCGGAGCAGCTTTGGGAGACAACCATGGACCCGGCAGTACGCACGCTGCTGCAGGTTTCCATTGAGGATGCGGCGGCGGCCGACCGCACTTTTGACATGCTGATGGGTGCCGCCGTGCCGCCGCGCCGGCGCTTCATCCAGACTCACGCACACGAGGTGCGCAATCTGGACGTGTAAGCGCGAACGCGGCTGCGGGCCCGCAGTTTATTGAACTGCGCCCGTAGTGAACTCCACCGTGCGCGTGTCCTGCGCCGGCTCCGCGCCGTAATACAAATCGACCTGAAGGGCGTAGTCGCCGGCGGGCTCCGCGCTGCGCAGGTGCATCGTCAGTTCGTTTACATGCAGCATCGTTTCTAAAATATCCGCGGTGGCCATTTGCTCGCCGGCACTGTTTGTAATCGTCAGCACAAGATTGGGCTTTTCAAAAAACGGCGTGAGCACCACCTTGATGCGCACACGCTGGCCATCTGGATAAGGCTGCGCAACCACCTGCTCCATGCGCACCGCCGAGCGCTCACGCGGCTCGGCGCCTTCATCAAAGAAAAAGACCTCCGACATGCACCGAATTATAGGCGCGCAAACCGGTTTTGCCCCTGATTTTCAGCTAGCACGCTTCTTGCATCCTACGCCGCATCACTTTCCGGGAGGACAGTTACAACATGATTCACCGAGCTTTGGCATTCATTACCGCATTGGGCCTGTTATTGGGCAACGCCGCCCCGGCGTTTGCAGCGCCGCCTACTGACGGCATTGTGCACACCGTGCAACCAGGCGAAAGTCTGACGCTGATCGCGCGCCGCTACGGCGTTGGCGTTCAGGCAATTGTGGCTACTAACAATCTCAGTACCACGGTGATCAAGCCCGGCCAAAAGCTCACCATCCCGTCCGTGAGCGCAGCTGACAACCCGAACCCGTCCACGCGCGACACCAGTCGTGCGGTCAATTACATTGTCAAATCCGGGGATTATCTAAGCAAGATCGCCCGTGATTATGGTGTGTCCACCACCAGCATCATGACCGCCAGCAAGATCACCAGTACAGTGATTTTTGCGGGGCAGATGCTGGTGATACCGGCGGCCAGTGCAAGTGCCGGCGCACCGCCGGCAGTGGCCGCCACAGCAGTACCGGCTGCCGGTGCCCAGCCCACCGCCTCTGCTGCCAACCCCGGCACTTATACGGTACTGCCCGGCGAGTATCTGACTATGATCGCAAAACGGTTTGGCACCACCTACACTGAACTAGTGCGCCTGAACAAGCTAATGAGCACAGTTCTGGTTCCGGGTCAGGTACTGGTATTGCCCGGCGGCAGCGCTGCTAGCGCCGCGCCTACCGCTGCACCCACGGCTGCCCCGGTTGCCCCGGTTGCCGGCGCCTCGGCTTACAAAGTAAAAGCTGGAGACAATCTATCGCGCATTGCAGCCATGCTGGGAACAACAGTGAGCGCATTGCAGCTGGCCAATGGCATGAAATCCACTGTCGTGTATGTCGGGCAGATGCTGGCCATTCCGGGACGCACGCCCGCGGCACCCGTCGCCACGTCTGTGCCCGCAGCGACCGCCGTGCCTGCAGCGACCGCCGTGCCCACGGCCGCTCCCGTAAGCGTTGCGCCCAGCACTTCCGGCACGTTTGAAGTGGGCGGCCAGGTTGCGGGCTTTGGCGCCAACGCCGTTAGCGCCATGCAATCCGCCGGCATGAAGTGGGTAAAGCATCAGGTGGTGTGGTCCCCAGGCGCAAATGCCAACGACCAGGCCGGCACAATCAGCAACGCGCACGCAAAGGGATTCCTCGTGCTGCTCAGCACCAAGGGCAACCCTGAGTACACCACCACAAACTATTATCCGGAGTACGCAGCTTTTGTGGGCCGGCTGGCAGCACTCGGCGCAGACGCAATTGAAATCTGGAACGAGATGAACCTGGACCGCGAGTGGAAGGTGGGGACCATCAGCCCCGCAACCTACACCGGCATGCTCAAGCAGGCCTACAACGCCATCAAGGGCGCCAACGCCAAAACAATTGTAATCTCGGGCGCGCCCTCCCCCACCGGTTACTTTGGCGGATGCGGCGGCAACGGCTGCGATGACAACTTGTACATTGCGGGCATGGTGGCGGCCGGTGCGCTCAACTACATGGACTGCGTTGGCGTGCACTACAACGAGGGCGTGCTAAGCCCCACGCTTTCCAGTGGCGACCCGCGCGGCTCATCCGGCCACTACACCCGCTACTACCCGTCAATGGTAAATACTTATTCATCGGCAGTCGGCGGCGCGCGCAAGCTGTGCTTTACAGAGCTGGGCTATCTCTCCGGCGAAGAATGGGGCAGCCTGCCTCCAAACTTCCGTTGGAATGGCGCCACCAACATGTCGGTGGCACAGCACGCCCAGTACTTGGGCGAGGCCGTGTCACTTGCGCGCCAGGGCGGCAAGGTGCGCATGCTGATTGTGTGGAATGTGGACTTTACGGTCTATACGGATGATCCGCAAGCGGCTTTTGCCATCATCCGCCCCAACGGTTCCTGCCCCGCCTGCAGCACCATCGCGGCTGCCATGCGCTAAACACGCACCACCCCGCTAAAAGCGCCTCCGCGTGCCTGTGCGCCGGAGGCGCTTTTGATTCGCGCGGCAGGCAGCCGATCAGCTAAAAAAGTGCGTAAAATTAGCGGGCATGGCACAACAACCTTCGACTGCAAGATTTTTTTGCAATCAGAAAGATTGTGACCACAGACTCTTAGCCCTGCTTACACAAACTCAATCAGGATGCAACCCATGGAAATGCTGCTAGACCCCCAACTCTGGATATCCCTGCTAACGCTCACAGCGCTCGAAATTGTACTGGGCATCGACAACGTCATTTTCATTGCCATTCTGGCCGGCAAGCTGCCTGCAGATCAGCAGCAAACCGGGCGCTCGGTCGGCCTGATTTTGGCCATCGTTACCCGTGTACTGCTCCTGTTTTCGCTTACATTTCTAATGGGACTCACCAAGCCATGGATGACCGTGCTCGGCCAGGAAATATCCGGCCGTGATTTAATCCTACTGGTGGGCGGCATGTTCCTGATTGGCAAGAGCACACTGGAACTGCACGAAAAGCTGGAGGGTGCGGAGCATGCCGGCTCGGAGCAAAGCGGCCGCACAAATTTTATGCGGGTGATCTTTCAGATTGCGCTGCTGGATATTGTGTTTTCACTCGACTCAGTCATCACGGCCATCGGCCTAGCGAGCCAACTGGGCGTGATGGTGGCCGCTGTCATGATCGCGGCCTTGTTTATGCTGTGGTTCGCTGGTGCGGTAAGCCGCTTCGTGGACAAGCACCCCACCGTAAAAATCCTGGCGCTGGCGTTTCTGGTGCTGATTGGATTCACGCTTGCGGCAGAAGGCACTGGACTGCACATCCCCAAGGGCTACGTGTATTTCGCCATGTCCTTCGCAGTGATAGTGGAGATGTTGAATGTACGCTGGCGGACACGACCGCAACAGCCGGTAATACTGAAAGGCCCGCGCCTGAATGACTAAGCCGCCCCGCCCATGGGGTGCGGGTGGCGCGGGCAATAGCGGCGTGCTAGCCGGCGCCGCCCGGTCCAATACGCCGGAAAGTGCGCCGACCGCCGCGCGCAGCTTCCGCAAGAGTTACCGGACCCGCAGGGGCTGGCTGGCGCCCGACCTGTGAGTTGCGCTCATTGCAATCAACTGCGTCGTGGGCACGCGCGCACAAAAGTGCCTGGCGCCCTTTGATACTTTGCGAAAATCGTTTATGCATGCCACGGCACTCCTTATACGCTTAATTTATCCGGCGCCCGGTGTGCGCGCATAAAGGCGCCGCAAAGCCGCCGTAAATGTGCGGTAAATAGAGCAGGCCACCGGTATAATCCCGCAAATGGCAGGCCCGCAACTCAAGCCAAGCCGTAGCTTCGCGCTGTGGAACGCAGCCGCCCTGGCGCTAAGCGTTTTTTTGCTGGCGGGCTGCATCACTCTTGCAGGCGGCTGCGTTTTGATGCGCGGCACTATTTGCACTGATGGAAAGCTCGCAAACGCCAACCTGGCCGGCATCGACCTGCACTGGGCTGACTTGGAAGGCAGCGATCTATCTGGCGCCGACCTGTCCGGCGCCGACCTTGAGGGAATTATTCTCGTCAACGCTAATTTGGTCGGTGCAAACCTGACCAATGCCAATTTGTTCTCCGCCGATCTGCGCTACGCCGACCTGACAAATGCAAAGCTTACCGGCGCGAATTTACGGGCGGCAGACTTGCAAAATGCAATTACAACCGGAGCCAATTTGCAGGACGCCAACTTGGAGCAAGCCATCATGCCAGACGGAAAAATGAATCCCTGAGCACGATTAGGTTTTGACTATGTATGAATTTTCTAAACACGCGATCCGGCTTTCGTGCCAGAAGTGCGCCGCAACATTTTCAGTGGAACGCCCGCTGGACCGGTACCGCCCGACAATTACAGTGCTTGATAGCGGACGGATGCAGGTATGCAACACCGCGGACGCATATGTGTGCCTAAGGTGTTTGGCCAAGCAACAGCCCGCTGTTGTGCACAAAGATTCCTAAGGCGCCGGCCGTGTGGCGCGGCGCAATTATTGGCCCCAAGCGGGCGCTAATTTCGGTGCTGCTGGCCGGTGCTTTGGTAACAGCTTGTGCAGCGAACGAACTTCCGCTGGCGGAGCAAAGCGCGCAGGCGGAAGCGGGTGCGGCAACCGCTAATGCCGCGACTTTGGTGGCGCGGGGCACAAGCACGCCCTCGCCCACCCCGCTGGCAACCGCCCTCGTCATTACGGCAACTCCCATGCCACAGCCGGTGGATAACCAGACAGCCGCAGAGTACTTAGAGTTCGCTGCGGAGATTCACAAGCGCCAGGCCGACTGGATTAAATCAACATCCGAGAGTCGCGCCCGGCTTGCAAAAGATGCCAAGTTATTGACACAGGACAGCAGCTGGTCCACCGCCTACGCTACGCTATTGGACGAGGGCTTTGCAATTGCGGCTGCCATTGACAGCGCCGGCGTGCCAAAGGCCTGCCGCGCATACCACGCGCAACTGCAGGTGCAGGCCAAGCACCTGCGCCTGGGTGCGGATCGCCTGCTGACTTTTGTGGCGACCATGCAAGAGTTCAACAACGGCGAAGCAGACGAACTGCTCGACACGGCCGTAAAAACTTCCGGCGCATTGCAGGCTGACCAACTCGCCTGCAAGTAGGTACTCGCTGAATCAAAAGAGCCCGCCTTTTCCGGCGGGCTCTTAGTTTTTAGCCGCACGCGCGTGCAGCAACTAGGCGTAGAGATTTATCTTGCCGAGCAGGTTTTCCGGCGGCGCGGAAGGCAAATTGCCCATAACACTGCGGGCTACCGACCGTGAATCGGTGAGCACCTGGCTCATGGATGCAATCACTGCGGCTTGATCGACCTTCTGGTCTGTCACCGCTCCTGTGCCGAGTGATGCCGGCGCGGGGCTTGCTGCGACATTTATACTCATGGCTTACCTCCTAACTCCCTATCGCAAAACTTCATCATTTCCAACTGCGTAGTTTATCGGCAGGCAGGTAAGCAAACTTTAGGGAAATTGGGGTGAAGATTTCCCGTGATTTCAGGCCCCAAAAACCGTGGCGGCCTTAAATACGAAATGAAACAGTTATCTGGAGAGAATTTTACCGATCAGTTGAAAAATTCGATCCTGTAATAAGCCCAACAAAAAGGCGGCGCTATTGGTTGCCAAAACTACCGGGGAATTCCAGCCGGGAACTTCGGGGAAGGCCTGCAAAACCGCCAAATAGAGCAGTGGAGCAATGCACCCAAATATGCCGCCCACCCCGGGTTTTGTTAAATACCGAAAGAGCGGGTGCCGGTCAAAATCACGGCGGCGGGCGGTGTACACCCAAACACCGTAAATTGTAGCCAGTGTGCCGCCAAGGCTGCCCAGCAGCGCGGAGCGCAATATTTCAAGCAGCGGCAACTGCAGCAGTGTGAGATCTGCCGGAACTGTGCGCTGGGCCGCCTGCCACAACCATGCCAGCGCACCCAGCCAAAGAACCGCAAAACTCAGAATCGGCAAGCCGCGCGTGAGCACCCAACGCAACAGGCGCCGCCCCTGCGCCCGGCGCAGCTCCACATCAGCTTCACTTTCGGCAGCCTTCCGGGCGCTGGCGGGACTTGGCGCAACTTGCTGGCGCGCAGCAGTTGGCTGATGGGTTGCGGCCGGTTGTGGCGCAACCGCCAAACCGGGCTGGCTCGCGTGCTGTTCCAAGTTGCGGATTGCAACCCACAGTTGCTCTAAATCTTCCGGTGCCGTTGAAACCCCCGCCGGCCCGGCTGGCATGGGTGCAGCGCCGGAAGTTGGCGCCGCTGCCACCGAGAACGGATTGGCCAGGTCCGG
>CANNEJ010000032.1 GCA_947503585.1 Anaerolineales bacterium
TAGCGACGCGCACGCTATTGCCATTGGCGGCCTGGTCTCCGTCACGCCGCTTTCACTGGATATGACCGCGCGCGTGGAACTCACTGATTACGAGGCGCGCTTACGGAGCATGATCCTCTGATTAATCAGCAACTCGCGTTCACCTCCAATCAAAATGGCGCCCGCCTGATGCGGACGCCGTTCATTTATCGGTCGGTGCAAAGCAACTGCGGAAGCCTAGTTATCCTCGCCCTCGTCTTCACTATCCGCATCGTCTTCCAAATCTTCATCCCGGCCTGCGGTGGCTTCTTCAAGCATTTCCGCCATGCGGTCCAGCCGCAGCCATAGATGCAGTACCTGGCCCGCATCAACTTTGCCCGTTCTGGCTGCCACAATCAGCGCCTCTTCCGTCAAGCCGCTGGTGGTGCGATATTCCAAGTAGGCCTCACGCCCTTCCCGCCACGCATCTTGGCAGCGCTCAATTAGTTGGGCACCGTTCATAGTTCGCAACAAGCAGCGCGCAGCATGGTGAATTCGCGGTCCTTCAGATATCGCCGCCACCCACGAGTCAGTCGCCGGCTCGAAGCGCGGCGGTGGACCCTCTACAATTGTGATCTTTGCAGGCTCAGACATTTGTGCAGCGCGCTAAGTTCGCATCATAGCACGGCTCAGCTTCTGGTAAACCACCAGACGGACAGCAACACCAGAGCGGCCAGCAGCAACAGTCCAAGCAGCACATAGTAGCCGTAGCGCAAAGTCATGCGTTCCCAATCCCCGGAAGTGCGCTTGGCCCAATCTGCATGGGGCCGGAACATTTCTGTGAAAACTTTGCTGCCGTCCGCACGCTCAGAGTTTCCAATCACTTCCCAATCACCGGGCTGGGATGCTTCCGGTGGGCGGTTGGCCTGCGCTTGGGGCGCCGGCTTCGCAGGCTGATTGCGCTTGCGGTCAGCATCCCAAGTCTGGTAGGCCTGCCAACCACGCGTACCGAGCTGGTAGAGCCACAAACCTACAAATAAAATCGTGATCAGTTGACCCATGTGGTACTCTACCTCCCCTGCCAACGCGCAGGGCGTTTATCCAAGAAGGCTTGCATGCCTTCCTTCTGGTCTTCCGTGCTAAACAACATATAGAACAAGCGCCGTTCATCCGCAATGCCCTCTGCTAGCACGCTCTCTTGCGCCTGATTGACCGACTCTTTGGCGAGGCGCACGGCCAATGGGGCGCGCTCCGCAATTTGCTGCGCAAGCTCAATAGCCGTATGCATGTACTGCTCCACCGGAACCACGCGGTTTACCAGCCCAAAGCGCTCAGCTTCGGCTGCATCCAAAAAGCGTCCGTTCAATATTACTTCCATTGCCAGCGCTTTGCCCACCGCGCGCGTTAAGCGCTGCGTGCCTCCCGCTCCGGGGATGATACCAATATTGACCTCTGGTTGGCCAAAGCGCGCCGTCTCAGACGCCACAATCATGTCGCAAGCCATGGCCAGCTCACAGCCGCCACCCAGTGCCCAGCCGGATACCGCCGCTATCAGCGGCTTCTTGATGCCGCGCAGCGCATCCCAAAGCTCGATGCGGTTGGCCTGAAGCATTTCCACCACCGAAGCCGCTGCCATCTCCTTGATGTCGGCCCCGGCTGCAAACGCTCGCTCGTCGCCTGTAATCACAATTGCACCAACCGCGCTATCGGCGTCAAAAGCCAGCGCTGCGTCAACGAGCTGGCGCATTACAGCACCGTTTAGCGCATTCAATTGCTTGGGCCGGTTGATGCGGATGACACCCACCCGCCCGTGCGTTTCAATCAGAACTAGCGCGTCGCTCATGCAATTGCACCAACACTAACTGCTGCCACTGCGCAGGCTTGCAGCACACTTGCAGCCACCGCAGCGGGCGCACCGTCTGCAGCCAACAACTCCACCCGCACCGCACTGCCGGCCAACTCACGCGCTGCGCAAGCCACAAGGCCTTCCAAACCGGCCACGCTTGCCGCATAAGCCACCGACCCGGCGCGCTGCGCATCGGGCTGCAGCACAATAACCGTGCCGCCGCCGGTGCTCGCCATCGCCCGCATTGCAGTTTGCGTGCACAGGAACACGCCCTTCAAATTCACGCCGACGCAGCGGTCCCACTCATACTCATCACATTTTTGCAATGTGGCCTGGGGCCGCACCACCGCCGCATTCACAAGAATTTCAACGCGCTCCCATTTTTCAAGAATGCTGTAAAACATGGTCTGCAGTCCAAGCTTGTTGCTCACATCTGCCGTGTAAGCCACAGCCGTACCGCCAGCGTCCACAATCTCCAAAGCCGTGCGCTGTGCACCATCGGGGTTGATGTCATTGACGGCAACACGCGCGCCAGCGGCACCGAGAGCCAGCGCCACGGCGCGCCCATAACCGCCCCCGGCCCCGGTAACAACCGCAACCCGGTTGGCAAAAATGGAATGCATCAACTAACTTCCACTGCGCTAAACACCGGACCCTACCAGAACATCTTCTTCAAAATGTTCGGAGAACAGTAGCGTGGTGATTTCCGCTGCAAAAGTCTTTAGGAGCCGCTCGGCTTGCACGCCTTGTGCGGAGGCAAGTGCGGCATCCAATGCTGCACGATCAGAAAAATAAAGCTCGTGCAGCTTGTAGAAAAGGGACGGGCCACCCGGCTCGCCAATCACAACCGAAACAGAAACCCGGCGTAATCCGGGGAGCTGTTCAACCAGCGGCACAAATTCATTTGCCCAGTGCTCCTCAAAGTTTCCGATGTGCTTCGGGCGCCGAAACACAAAGGTCAACTTGATCACGCAGTTACCGCAGAGACGCCATCAGCCTGGCGTACAACAAAACTCACCTCAGCTCCAGCCAAATGCAGCTTGCCAGCGATCAATCACACCACCAATCGCAAAGGCTGCTCTAGCAACTGCTTGAAGTATTGCATAAACTGCGCGGCCTCAGCGCCGTCCGTCACGCGGTGGTCGGCAGAAAGAGTCGCGCGCATAATTGTGCCGGGCACCACCTGTCCGTTGCGCACAACTGCAACTGCTTGCACCGCACCGGTTGCCAGGATCGCCACCTCCGGTGGATTAATAATTGCGGCAAAATGCTCTATGCCATACATGCCAAGGTTGGATGTTGTGAAAGTGGAACCTTCAATATCCGATGGCTGCACCTTGCCCTCGCGCGCCCGCGCTGCCATGGCGCGAATTTCCGCGCCGATCTTCGCGAGCTGCTTGGTGTCAGCGTCCCGCACCACAACCGTCATCAACCCGCCAGGCACAGAAACTGCCACGCCAACATGCACCTGAGCCATAAGCTCAACGGCATCGCCGCGATACACGGCATTCAAATTTGGAAACTTCAGCAGGGCAAGCGCCGCGCCCTTAACAATAAAATCATTTACAGATAATTTGGCGTCGCTCGCTTCGAGCATGGAATTGAGCTGCTCGCGGGCGCGCAGCGCATCCGCCATATCCACATCCACCGTCAAATAAAAATGCGGGATTGCGGTTTTGCTCTCCGTCATGCGGCGCGCAATCGCCTTGCGCAAGCGGGACGCCGGCACACTGCCCGCCGCCAGCTGCGGGCGCGCTACAGCCGCCGGTTGGGCAGGCGCACCGCCCGCCACCAACATTTCAATGTCGCGCTTGATGATGCGCCCCTCCGGGCCGGAGCCGCGCACAAGCTTGAGGTCTATGCCGGCCTGCGCCGCCATGCGCTGGGCAATTGGAGAAACACGCAGTACACCGTCGCCCGCGGGCAGGGCAACAGCCGGCTGGGGTGTGGCACTCACAGCCGGTGGAGCGGTTGTCGCCGCAGTAACAGCCTGCGCAACAGGCGCCGGCACAGCGGGCGCTCCGCCCGCCTGCGCCCGCAGCGCATTCAAATCAACTTTCTCTTCCGCGCCCGCGATCACCCCGATCAATGTGCCCACCGGAAGCACCGAACCAGCCTCAGCAAAAGTTCCTCTAAGCAAGCCCGACGCCAGTGCTTCAACTTCAACCGTGGCCTTGTCCGTTTCAACTTCAAGCAACACGTCGCCCTTATTGACCTGGTCTCCCACCTGCTTCAGCCAGCGCACCAAAGTGCCTTCGGCCATGTCGAAACCCAGCTTGGGCAGTGTGATCAATTCAGACATACAGCACCTCTTTGGCGGCACGCACAATCTTTTCCTGATCGGGCAGTGCCATTTGTTCAAGCCGCTGGTTGTACGGCAGCGGCACCTCCGCCTGCGCCACACGCTTCACGGGCGCGTCCAAGAAATCGAAGCACTCCGACTGTAAACGCGCCGACACTTCCGCGCCAACCCCATAAGACATCCAGCCCTCCTCCACCACCACCGCGCGGTTGGTCTTTTTTACGGACTCAACCACCGGTTCCATATCCAGCGGGCGCAAACAGCGCAGATCAATCACTTCGGCCTGAATGCCCTCGGCGGCCAGCTGCTCTGCGGCTTTCATCGTTGCGTAATACATCTTGCTGTATGTCACCAGCGTAACATCCTTGCCCGCACGCGCCAGCACAGATTTATCCAGCGGAACGGTAACGTCGCCGTCGGGTACATCGCCGCGCTGCTGGTATAGCGTTGCATTCTCAATAAAGAGCACCGGGTCATTTTGGCGCAGGGCCTGCTTTAGCATGCCCTTTGAGTCGCGCGGCGTGGCCGGCGCCACAACCCGCAAACCGGGGAAGTGCGCAAAGATGGCGTCCGGGGTTTGTGAATGCGTGGCGCCAAGCTGGCGCCCGCCACCGCTCGGCGTGCGGATGATCAACGGCAGATTTACCTGCCCATTGAACATGTAGTGGAGCTTGGCTGCCTGATTTACAATCATGTCAAAGGCCGAGAACGCGAAGTTGATCGTCATCAACTCTGCGACGGGGCGCAGGCCGGTCATTGCAGCGCCAATTGCGGCGCCCACAATTGCGCTTTCTGAGATCGGCGTGTCGCGCACGCGCTCCGCGCCAAAGTGATCGTGAAATCCGCGCGTCACCGCATACGTGCCACCCCACACGCCAATTTCTTCGCCCAGCAAGATAATCTTGGAGTTCGCCTCCATCTCTTCCCACAGAGCCTGAGACAGCGCTTCGCGCACAGTGAGGGTTGCCATCAGTTGCTGCCTTTCGTAAGTATCGGGCTAGGCACGGCCGTTGGGTGATTCTGAAAATACATGCTGCCACAGTGCGGCATCTGCCGGCTCCGGACTCTCTTCGGCGTATTGCTCGGCTGCTGCAATCTCAACATCCACTTCCCGGTCCAGCGCATCCAGTTCTGCTTCAGTTCCCATCTGCTTGGCGAGTATGGCTTTGCGCAGCGCGGTAATGGGATCCCCATCCTGCCAATGCTTGATTTCTTCCGCAGTGCGGTAGCGCTCCGGGTCGCCCATGGAGTGGCCGCGGAAGCGATACGTTTGCACTTCCAGAAAGAACGGACCGGCACCCGACCGGGCATGCGCAGCTGCGTTGCTCACACCGCCGTACACCGCCTCTAGATCCATGCCATCCACACAGGCATTTGCCATCCCGTAGCCCTCAGCTTTCTGGCACATGGAGTGCACCGCCGAAGCGCGATCTACCGCCGTACCCATGCCATAACTGTTGTTCTCGCACAGCCATACCACGGGCAGCTTCCACACTTTGGAAAGATTGAGCGCTTCGTGAAAGTAGCCGATATTCGTTGCGCCATCTCCAAACATGCACACGACAACGCCGTCCAGCTTCTGGTATTGCAGGCTTGTGGCAATACCCGCAGCCAGTGGTAGATGCGAGCCCACAATTGCGTGCCCGCCCCAAAAGTTCAGCTTCGGGTCCACCAAATGCATCGAACCGCCTTTGCCCCCGGAACAGCCGGTAGCTTTACCCAGCATCTCAGCCAGAATTATTTTCGCCGGCATGCCAACGCTGTAAGCCACACCATGATCGCGGTAGGCGGTAATCACATGGTCATGCTTGGTGATGGCGGCAGCCATGCCAACCGCCACAGCCTCCTGCCCGATGTAAAGGTGCAGAAAGCCGCCAATTTTTCCCTGCTGATAGAGTTCAGCACTCTTTTCCTCAAGCCGCCGGATGGCAACCATGTGCCGATACCCACTGAGGAAATCTTGCTTGCTTTTCATTGCGGTAGATGGAAGTCAGGTGGCGGGAAATTGATTTGAGTTCAGCCAAAGTATTATTAACCCGGCTGTCTGCCTCAAGACCACTTTGCCAAACCTGCAGAAGTATACCAAAAGCATTTAGCCTGAAACAGCTAAACTACTAAAGCTGATGGAACCGACATTTCCCGCCGGCACATGGCGCCTAATCAAAACTGAGCCTGCAAACGGCGCCTGGAATATGGCAGTTGATGAGGCTATTCTGGAAGCCGTCGCGGCGCGCTTGGCACCGGCCACGCTCCGGCTGTATGCGTGGGAACCGGCATGCCTTTCGCTCGGGCGCGCCCAGCCTTTCTCGGACGTGGACACATCGCTGATCCAATCCGCTGGCGTCGATCTCGTGCGCCGCATCACCGGCGGCCGCGCAATCCTGCATGCCGACGAACTCACGTACTCCATCACCGCACCCGGCGCAGAGCCGCGCGTGGCAGGCGACATTCCTGCCAGCTACCTGCACCTCAGCGCGGGCCTGTTAAAGGCGCTGCAATTGCTAGGAGTTGACGCTACTAATAGCCACCACGCAACACAACGGGCAGGCGCTGGCGCGGTTTGTTTTGAAGTGCCATCCCACTACGAAATTACTTTTGGCGAAAGGAAGCTTATCGGCAGTGCGCAAGTGCGGCGGCGCACTGTTGTATTGCAGCACGGGACGCTGCCGCTTACCGGCGACATTGCGCGCATCTGTGAGCTGCTGCCTTTTGCCGGCCCGCTTGAGCGCACCGCGGCTGCAGAGCGCGTGCGCAGCCGGGCTTGCACGCTGGCAACTACCCTCGGGCGGGAAACCAGCTGGCACACCGCCGCCGCGGCATTTGCCGCCGGCATCAGCAGCGCGCTCAATTTAGAGCTGGAACAGCAAGCTCTCTCCGAGCAAGAAACTGTCCGCGCGCACGAATTAGTGCAGGAAAAATATGCGACCGCCGCCTGGAACGAAAACCGGCGCCCCCGCCCTTCCAATTAGTTGGCGGAGATTTCTTGCGCCGCGGTTGATATACTCCGAAGTTGGTTTGCTTTCCAAAAGTTTTCACCAAAAACACATAATGCCCCAGAATAAAATCGTTGTTGTCGGCGCGCGCGAACACAACCTACAAAATATCACGGTTGAAATTCCGCGCGACAAACTGGTCGTGATCACCGGACTTTCCGGCTCCGGAAAATCATCGCTGGCGTTTGACACAATATTCGCGGAAGGGCAACGGCGCTACGTGGAATCGCTGTCGGCGTATGCGCGCCAGTTTCTTGGCCAGCTGGATAAACCCGATGTGGACCACATCGACGGACTCAGTCCGGCGGTATCGATTGACCAAAAAGGCGTGTCAAAGAATCCGCGTTCCACGGTGGGCACCGTCACCGAGGTCTACGACTATTTACGACTGCTGTATGCGCGCGTTGGCACGCCACACTGCCCGGAATGCGGGCGCGAGGTGAGCCAGCAATCGGCGCAGGGCATCGTGGATTCGGTAAGTGGCTTGAATGACGGCACGCGCATTATGCTGCTCGCGCCGCTGATCAAGGATCGCAAGGGCCATCATCAAACTGTGTTTGAAGGCGTGCGCAAGTCCGGCTTTGCACGCGTGCGCGTTGATGGAGAGGTGCTTGATGTAAACGACACCCTGCCGGAATTGGACCGCTACAAACTGCACACGATTGAAGCCGTAGTGGACCGGCTGATTGTGCGCAACAGCAAGGGCGATGCCCAAAAGGAATTTGCGACGCGCCTGACGGACTCGGTCGAGACAGCGCTGCGCCTCGGCCAGGGCCTGATGCTGGTGCACCAAATGGACACGCGCGAAGACCTGCTGTTCTCGGAGCACTTTGCCTGCCCGCTGTGCGGCATCAGCCTGCCAGCGTTGGAGCCGCGCTCCTTTTCTTTTAACTCGCCGCATGGCGCCTGCACCGAGTGCCAGGGGCTCGGCCACAAACTGGAGATTGATCCGGAGCTCGTGATCCCGGACCAGAGCCGCACAATTGGCGAGGGCGCCATTGAAGTTATGGAGTGGCGCAACTCGCATGATGAGGGCGGCTACTACTGGCAGACGCTGGAGGCTGCTGCCAAGTACGCGGGCATTGGCATGGACATGCCGATGGCCAGCATGACTGCTGAGCAGCGCCGCCTGCTGCTTTACGGGTCAAACGACGAAAAAATCTCCATCCAGTACAAGACACGCGACGGCCGCAATGCAGTTTGGAACACCGAATACGAAGGTGTGATCCCAAACCTGGAGCGGCGCTACCGCGAGAGCACGTCTGATTTTATTCGCCAGAAAATTGAGAGCTACATGAGCCAGCGTGATTGCGAAGCTTGCCGCGGTTTGCGACTGCGGCGCGAGGTGCTGGCGGTAACAATAGACGGGCACAACATTGTGGAAGTGACCGCCTGGCCGGTGACGCGTGTGCTGGGCTGGAGCGCTGAACTGGCAAAGAGCGTGCTCAACAAACGCCAAAAAACAATTGCACGCCAGATATTGAAAGAGATCTCCGCCCGCCTGCAGTTCATGGTTGATGTGGGGCTGGACTACCTGACGCTCAGCCGCACCGCCGCTTCGCTGTCCGGCGGCGAAGCCCAGCGCATCCGGCTGGCCACGCAGATCGGCTCGCAGCTGATGGGCGTGCTTTACGTTTTGGATGAGCCTTCGATTGGCCTGCACCAGCGTGACAACGCACGGCTGCTAAAAACATTGCACGCCATGCGCGACCTTGGAAACACACTGATTGTGGTGGAGCATGATGACGAGACCATGCGCGCTGCAGATTGGATCCTGGACCTGGGCCCGGGTGCGGGCGCCAAAGGCGGCAAAGTGGTGGCTGAGGGAACCCTGGCAACTATTTTGAAGCACCCAACTTCGATCACGGGCGCTTACCTCTCCGGGCGCATGGCCGTGCCGGTTCCAGCCCAACGCCGGCCGGGAAACGGCAAAGCCATCGTGGTGCGCAATGCAACTGCCAACAATTTGAAGAACATCACGGTTTCAATTCCACTCGGGAAAATGGTTTGCATTACGGGAGTCTCCGGTTCCGGCAAGTCCACATTGCTCAACGATATTGTGTACCGGGCGGCGGCGCGCGCACTCAATGGCGCTGGCGGACAGGCCGGCGCGCATGGCGAAATAACCGGGCTCGACCATTTAGACAAGGTCATCAACATCGACCAGTCACCGATCGGGCGCACGCCGCGTTCAAACCCCGCCACATACGTCGGATTGTTTGATGAGATCCGCAAACTGTACGCCGAGTTGCCGGAGAGCAAGGTGCGCGGCTATAAGCAGGGCCGGTACTCGTTCAACGTTAAGGGCGGGCGCTGCGAAACCTGCCAGGGCCAGGGCCAGCTGCAGATTGAGATGCAGTTTCTGCCGGACATTTACGTGCCGTGCGATGACTGCCAGGGATCGCGCTATAACCGCGAGACGCTGCAAGTGCGGTTTAAAGAGCACAGCATTGCCGATGTGCTGGGGCTGAGCGTGGACGAAGCGCTGGAGCTCTTCACCGCAGTGCCGATCATGCGCCGCAAGCTGGAAACGCTGCAAGCGGTGGGGCTCGGCTACGTAAAAGTCGGCCAGTCTGCCACCACCCTCTCGGGCGGTGAGGCGCAGCGCATCAAGCTGAGCAAGGAGCTCTCGCGCCGCTCCACCGGCCGCACTATGTACGTGCTCGACGAGCCATCAGTCGGGCTGCATGCCGCCGATGTGCACCGCCTGATTGAAGTACTGCAAAAGTTTGCGGACCAGGGCAACAGCGTGCTGATCATTGAGCACAACATGGACATCATCAAAACCGCTGACCACTTGATTGATCTGGGCCCGGAAGGCGGCGACCGCGGCGGCGAACTGCTGGCTGAAGGCACGCCCGAACAAGTGGCCCGCGTGCGCACCAGCTACACGGGGCAGTACCTCAAGAAACATCTGGCAAAGGCGCGTGATTGAACCCGCGCCAGCAAGGAATACAGACCTAGCCAACAGTATCAAGGCACACGCACGCGCGCTGGGGTTTAGCGCGTGTGGCATTACCACACCCGAACCCCCGCCGCACCTGACGCAGTTTGAACGATGGCTGCGGGACGGCATGCACGCCGGAATGCACTATCTCGCCAGCGAACGCGCGCGCACCCGCCGTGCCGACCCGCTGCTGATTCTGCCCCAGTGCCAGTCCATCATCATGCTCGCCACAA
>CANNEJ010000033.1 GCA_947503585.1 Anaerolineales bacterium
AGCGCAAAGTCCAGCATCCACAGAAACGTCGCCATCAGCCAAATACCGTAGACGTTTGTGTAAGCGCCATCGAGCAGCGTAGTTAACAGCGCCACTCCGCCCGCACATGCTGCGGCCGCCCACCAGCCCGGAGCGCTGCCACCCATCTTCTGGCCCAACGCTCCCACGCCGGCCACCACGCCCAGCGCCAGCACATGCGAAAGGCCCAGCATCACTTCATGGATGCGGGCGCCGGTCAGGTCGGCCAGCTGCGCGCCAAGCAAAAAGTACCCCGGTGAATAGAACCAGCTGATTTCCGGGAAGAATGGTGCAAGCGTGGTGATCGAGCCGCTGGCGCGCACAGTCGCAATTAGCAGGCCAAATCCCTGCGCGTCGGTGTCAAAGGGCACCGGCACCAGCAGCGCAGGCGCGAGGTACACGCTGCCAATCACGGCCGCCAGCAGCAACTGCCACGGCTCCGCTTTTGGCAGGCGCACCTTTGCCCTGCCGCGCAGCGCCAGCCACAACAGCGCGCCATCAACCAGCAGCGTAGCTGCAAGCTGCCACCAAAAATGGTAGCCGGCTGCACTGGCAATGGCCGCATACAGCACCGTAAGCAGCGCCAAGCCCAGCCCCAGCGCCGGAATGAGCTGCAAGCCGCGGGTGCGCAACCAAAGGTACAGCAGCACTCCCGGCGGCGCGTACAATGCGCACGCTGCTGCCATCACCCCGGCCACTATCATCGCGCGAGTATAGCATCCGCATTTTGCGCACCCGCCGTTGACAATCGGCGCTGTTGCACCTACGATTCATTCATGTTCATTGTGGATGCGCATGAGGATATTGCATGGAATGCGCTCGCGCTTGGGCGCGATTACAGCTGCTCGGCGCATGAGATCCGCGCGCAGGAAACAGCGCGCGACATGCCGGCCGGCAACGGGCACGCCACGCTGGGCCTGCCGCAGTGGCTTGAAGGCCGCATCGGCATCATCTGCGCCACAATATTTGTGGAGCCGGCCCGCAACGGCAGCGCTGATTTGGATGCGCTCACGTACCGCACACAGGACCAAGCGCATGCGCTGGCGCAGTTGCAGCTGGATTACTACCACCGCTTCGCAGACGAGCACGCGCAGGTGCGCATCGTTCGCAATCAACGCGACTTGCAGGCGGTGGTTGCATCCTGGCAGCAGCCCGAACCCGCTGAGAACTGCGTGGGCTTTGTGATTTTGATGGAAGGCGCGGACCCCATCCGTGAGCCGCGCGAAACCGAGTACTGGGCGGACCAGGGAGTGCGCATCATTGCGCCCGCTTGGAGCAGCACGCGCTACGCCGGTGGCACCGGCCAGCCCGGCCCGCTTACCAGGGATGGCGTGCAACTGCTGGATGTGATGGCAGACCAGCAGCTCATGCTGGACATCAGCCACCTTTCTGATGAAGGCGTGGCGCAGGCTCTCGATATTTACCCCGGCACGCTGCTGGCGTCGCACTCCAACCCGCGCGCCATCGCGACGCTGCAATATCCGGAGCGCGCACTTTCGGATACGCACATTATGCGCCTGGCAGAGCGTGACGGCGTAATTGGCGTTGTGCCATACAACCGCTTCCTCAAATCTGCGTGGACTGTGGCGGACGGCAAAGCGGCGGTGCCGGTCAGCCGCGTGGCAGAGGCAATTGATTACATCAGCCAGCTCACAGGCAGCTGTGCCCATGTGGGCATCGGCTCAGATTTCGACGGCGGCTTTGGCGCCGACTCAATTCCAGATCCCCTTGACACCGTCGCAGACCTCGCCCAAATCGGGCCCGCATTGCGCACGCTGGGCTATAACGCAGCCGATGAGCAGAGCGTTTTGCAGGGCAACTGGCTGCGCTTGCTGCAACGCGGCTTGCCTGCATGAGCACAGAGCCGCCGGTCACCCCGGGCATCGAGCTGAGCCGCATGACGCGCGCGGCGGTGGCCAGTGTCATATTTGGATTTTTTGTTTTTATCATCGGACTCTTTCCGGCCATCATTAATCTGGACACCAAGCCCGGCGTCGGCGTGCTGCAGCTGGCCGTAACCTTGTGGGGGCTGGGCATGATGAACGCCGGCGCCGCACTTTGGGCCTACGCCGAGCGCCATCGCGGCGCGCCGCGGCTCCTGCGCGAAGACATTGGTGTGCGCCTGATTGCCACCGGCTTTGTGATCTCCGCGTTTTCCAGCCTTGCGGATGTGCTTGGCATCGGCTCCCACAACGCCCCACGGCGCCTGCCCTACCTTGGCGTCTGGCAACAGGCCGGCCTCGGTATTGGTATCCTCGTCAGCGTGCTCGGTTTGCTGCTTTATGCCAAACGCTATAGCCCGCCCAGTTCGCCGGTTGGGGAGCCGGATGTTGACAAAGCCTAGCCGGCGCAGCCGCAGTGCGGGGCTGCTGCTGCTTACCGTGTGGCTGGCTGCCTGCTCGCAGCCCGCGGCAGCCGCGCTGCCCACTCCGTATCCCACTACCGCCGCCGCAGACCGCCACGTAAAAACTTACGACGCCTTTTGGGAAACTCTGCAGGGCAGCTATTTGTATCAAAGCAGTGCCGGCTTTGATTTTGAAAAGCTGCGCAGTGAAAAACGACTTGCGGCTTACGCGGACTTGTCCGAGGCGGAATTTGCCGGCCTGATGCAGTCGCTTACAGACCCGTTCCCGGGCGACTCGGTCACCTACCGCTCGCGCGCCAAGCGCATCGAGGAAGATCTCGCCAACACCATTTCTTACGAAGGCATTGGCGCGTACGTGTCCGTGCTGAAGGAGCCGGAGCCGCGCATCGTGCTGCTGGCAGTCGTGGAAAAATCGCCGGCACAAGCGGCCGGCCTAACTGCGCATGATGCCATTCTCAGCGTGGACGGGCAGCCGGTGCTGGCCGCCGAAGGGCTTGATGTCATCCAGCGCGTGCGCGGTCCAGCCGGCTCGGTTGTGTCGCTGGATGTGCGCGCCCCGGATGGCGTGCGCCGCACGGTTGAAGTCACGCGCGGCCGGCTGGCGGCTGCGGACCAATTGCGCGGCGGATCCTTGGGTGCATCGCAAGTTGGATTTTTGCGCCTGCCAGTGGGTGCGGGCAACGAATTGGCAACTGCGCTGCCCGCCGCACTGCAATCTATGGCCGGCAAATACTCCAACGGCCTGCTGCTGGATTTGCGCGTCGCGCACTCTGCCGACGATTGGCCGCTGCTGGAAATGCTGGCAATATTCGGCAACGGCCCCATGGGAAAAATTTCGGGGACAAGCGAGCAGACCCCGCTCACAGTTACCGGCCAGAATGTAGGCGGGACACAGAACGTTCCGCTGGTGCTGCTGGTTGGAGCGGAAACACAGGGCGCGTCCGAGATTTTCGCCGCCGCCCTGCAGGCTTCGCGGCGCGCCGTGTTAATCGGCCAGCGCACTCCCGGCAAAGTAATGCGCTTCAACACCCGCACCCTCCCGGACGGCAGCCAGATGTATTACGCCATCGCCTCCTACATCAACGCTGCGGGTGTGGACATCGGGCGCAGCGGCGTCACGCCGGATATTGCCGTGGCGGAGGGCTGGGATCAGGTGAACGACAAGTACGATCCAGTAATCCTGCGCGCGCTGCAGCAGATTTCCAGCGATGTCCCGCCGGGCTAGCGCCGTGGTTGGCTACGCCGGGTAGCATGCAGCGCGCACGGCCGCGCTGCTGATGGCCCCCTGCCGCAAAATTTTCGGCGGCTCCACCGTACAATCGACAATTGTGGATGGCGCTGCAGCCACAAGCTCGCCGGCATCCACCAAGACGGCAAGCTGTGCGCCCAATTGCGCAGCCACTTCATCAGCAGAATGCAGCGCCGCAGTGCCGGAAAGGTTGGCGCTTGTAACCGCCAGCGGCCCCAGCGCTGCCAGCAACTGCAGCAGCCAGGCATGCGCCGGCACGCGCACCGCAACCGTGGGTCCGGCCGAAACCTGCTCCGGCACGGTGGAGTGTTTGGCCAGCACAAGCGTGAGCGCACCCGGCCAGAAGGCTGCGGCAAGGCGCCGCGCGGGTACCGGCACGGCAATCGCTACCAGTTCCAGCGCGCTTGCGTCTGCAATCAAGACCGGAATGGCTTTTGCAAGCGGGCGCTGCTTCGCGCCATAAAGCGAAGCCACTGCCACAGCATCAAACGCTGCGGCCGCCACGCCATACACCGTGTCGGTGGGAACTGCCACCAGGCCGCCGGCGCGCAGCGCCCGGCTGGCGCGGGCTAATGCGCTCGGCTCAGAAATACTGCAGCGCTCCATGATCCGCTAGAAAACCTTAACGCCCAAAACCATCAGCCCGATTCTGCCGCCGGGGCTTGCAAGTGCTGGTGTCTAAAACTTGATGTTTGCAAACTGCGCGCGCCAAGAAGGGGGCGAAACCGGTTGGCCAAGTTGCCGGGCGCAGGATTGCCCGCCGCTCCAGCAGCCGATTTTTACTTTCTGCGGCGCGGTTTGCGCGATGCGCTTGGCTGTGCCAACGCCAGCTTGCGCTTGCGCGGCCAGCGCTTGATCGCCGCTTCGCGCCGCATCGCATCCGCGCGGCAGGGATGCGGCTCCAAATACAACAACTCCACCGGCATGCGCCGGCGCGTGTACTGTGCGCCCCGCCCGGCATTATGCGTTCGCACCCGGCGCTCCACATCGGTGGTCCAGCCGGTGTACAGCGTGCTGTCCGCGCAGCGCACAATATACACAAACGCCTTGGGCGCCATCACATGCCCAGCAGCTGCATCACCGCGTCACGCGCCGGACCCAGCAACGAGCCCAGTGGCGTAAAACCAAACTGCTGTGTCACATTGCCGGAAAGCACCAGGAGCATCAGCAGCAGCGGACCCGTGCGCTCAATGCCGGCGAGCATGTCAGCCACATTGTCCGGCAGTAGCCCCAAGGCCACCTTGAAGCCGTCCAGCGGCGGCACCGGCAGCAGGTTAAAGATTAGCAGCACCACATTCAAGCCCATAAAAATATAAAGAAAGCCCGCGACCCAATCCCACGGTACAAAACGCGCCAGTAAGCCAGAGCGCAGCAGCTGTGCCGCAATGAACGCCAGCACCAGATTGGAGAACGGACCGGCAGCCGCCACCAGCGCCATGCCCGTGCGGAAGCCCGTACGGAAGTTGCGCGGATTGGTGAGCACGGGCCGGCCCCAGCCAAAGCCCGCCAGCAAAAACAAGATGGCACCGAGCGGGTCAATGTGGCTGCGCGGGTCGAGGGTGAGGCGCCCGTCGAGGCGCGGGGTACGGTCGCCCAGCCAGTCCGCAGCCAGCGCGTGCGCAAACTCGTGCACGCTGATGGCAATCACCACGCTCAGCAGCAGCGAGCCAAGATAAAAAGGGTCAGGGTTACTTAGCAGCACGGGTCTATTTTTCGCTGCGGCGCAGCGTTTGCAGGCACACGCCGGCTGCCAAAAGTGGCGGGGCTGCGTTGGATGCAACGCAACTTAAGTCGGGCGGTACGCAAATGCAAAACGAGAATGCGCTGATTATAATCCGGTGGTGAACAAACTGCTCAAGACAATCTACACTTGGCTTGCCTGCCTGACCATTTCCGCGCTTGTTGTGGCTTGCGCAGCGCCGGCCGAAGGCGTGGCGCAAGCGGATGCCACGCAGCCACCGGCCGCAAGTGCAACCCTGCCCTCCGCCAGTGCAACGGCGCCCGCCAGCACCGCCACACCCGGACCCGCACCCACGCGCGCCCAGCAAATGCTGCAGCAACTGGCGCAAGTGCAGCTCCCCGACGGCAACCAGCGCGAGCAGGCCATGCGCCTGCTGGGCATTGCGGATATTCCCGAAGTAATTGCCACCAACGCAACCAGCCGAGTGCTCGGTGATGCCGACACTTTTTGGGTATCCAATTTGGACAACGACAAGCATTTTCAGGTGCAGGCATCCCTGAAGTACCGCGGCGAATATGTTTACCTCTACATTGAGGACGGCCTGGAATTCAAGCCCGCTGAAGCAGAGGCGCTTATAGACCGCTTTGAAACACAGATGCTGCCCACCATAAAACAATTCTTTGGCAACGAGTGGAATCCGGGGGTGGACGGCGATCCGCGCCTTTTCATTCTCTTTGCGCGCGGGCTGGGCAGCAGCGTGCTGGGGTATTACAGCAGCGTGGACTCATTTTCACGTCTGGCACACAAATATTCCAACGAACGCGAGATGTTCTACATCAACGCAAGCCTGACTGAGCTCGGCAACTCCCAGCTGGCATCCACACTTGGGCATGAGTTTCAGCACATGGTGCACTGGGCAAACGATCCCAACGAGGAAACCTGGGTCAACGAGGGCAGCTCGGTGCTGGCGGAGTTCCTCACCGGGGCACTTCCCGGATTTGACTACAGCTTTCTCGCCAACCCGGACTTGCAGCTGAACACCTGGAGCGAAGCCGGCGCCAACGCGGACTCACTCCCGCATTACGGCGCCGGCTTTCTTTTCCTGCTGTATTTTTTGGACCGCTTTGGCGAAGAAGCCACGCGCGCGCTTGTTGCGAGCCCGCTAAATGGAATGGCATCCATCGATGAAGTGCTGAAGACCCAGAACTTTCGCGATCCTCGCACCAGTGCCGTAATAACCGCTGATGATTTATTTACAGACTGGGTGGTAGCCAACCGTGTCAACAGCAGCAAATGGGGGGATGGCCGCTTCGTTTACGGCAACTATCCAGCGTTCCCCGCCAACGCAATGCCCGTACCGCAGCCGGCAGCCTGCCCGTCCACCACTTCCGGCAGTGTGAAGCAATATGGCACGGACTACGTGGCGTTGGAATGCAGCGCGCCCGCCACGCTGCGCTTTTCCGGCAGCCAGCTGGTAGCGGTGACACCTGCGCAGCCCCACTCCGGCAGCTTTGCCATGTGGAGCAACCGCAGCGACAGCATCGACACCACCCTCACGCGTGCGTTTGACCTGCGCAATGTAAAAAAGGCAACGCTGGACTACTGGGCGTGGTGGCAGCTGGAGTTGAATTATGACTACGCCTATGTGCTGGCCTCTACGGACGGCGGCAACAGCTGGACGTTCCTGCAGACGCAAAGCACCACCACCGACGACCCCACCGGCAATAATTTTGGCACCGGGTATCAGGGCGACTCCGGTGCAGGCCCGAGCGCGGCCGCCGGCGCAACCGCCCAGTGGGTGCGTGAGCAAGTGGACCTGACGCCGTTCGCGGGGCAGGAGCTGCTGCTGCGCTTCGAGTACATCACCGATGGCGCCGTAAACCGGCCCGGCTTGCTGCTCGATGACATTCGCATTGCAGAGCTGGATTACTTCGAAGACTTTGAGGCGGGCGCGGCGGGCTGGGAACTAAACGGTTGGGTGCGGCTGGAGAATGAACTGCCGCAGCGCTGGCTGCTGCAGGTGCTGGATGGAAGCACGCGCACGGTGCAGCGCATAGCAATTAATGCCGGCGCTGCCACCGTACAAATTAGCGGGCCGGTGACGCTGGCGATTTCCGGCCTGACGCCATTTACAACTGAGGAGGCGCAGTACGAACTAGAGCTGACAGTGCCTTAGTGGCAAGCCGGCCGCAGCCCGCAGCTTTTATGCCGCGGTACGGCGCCGTGGCCACATGCCCGCCAGCCATCCGCCTGCGATCACGGCCAGCCCGGCCCACAGCAGCCACCACCAGCCCAGCCACGCGCCCGCCCACAACACCAGCATGCCGCAAAAGCGCACGCCCTCCATGGCGGGCGTATTGTTGCGCAGCATGTAGCTCCCCAGCGCAGTGCGCACAAAGGTGTTGGCATCCGCGCGCCAAAACAGCACAATCGAAACGAGCATGGATGGCAGCGCGGCCACAATCAGGCCGTAAGCCAGCGCATGCTGCCAGAGCAGCGCCGCCGCAACCAGTGCAGAAACCCAATCTGTCGCCAGCTTCAGCGGGTGAACCTGCAAGTGCAGCAGGCGTTGGCGCAGCTTCATACAATCCGGGCGAATGTGGCCGGCAACGCTGGCGGGTGCTTATGCGTTGCGCTGTGAAAGGTGCTGCAGGCGGCGCTCCATAAAGCGGCGGTTGTCTTGGGCGGCATCGCGCGCATCCGCCAGTAAATAGTCCACTTGCTCACGCAGGCGTGCCCGCACGTCATGGCCCGCCAGCGGTGCAAATAGCAGCACCGCTGCCGACGCCACCACCCCGCCGCAAATCGCCCCCGCTAAAAATGTACCAATGCGCATGACAAGCTCCTGAATTGAATTTGCGTCCCGCGCCAGATTATAGACAATCAAACGGCGGGCCTCAGTGCATCAGGCGGCGGCCCGCACTAGCTCCAGCAAGCGCGCCAGCGGGCGCAGCTGGCCCATCTCAAGCGCGTGCAACACCTGCTCCGTGCGCACGTATTGGCGCACGCGCGTGCCCGCTGCCAGCCGCACGCTGCGGCTGCGAAAATCGCGCTTGTTGAGCCAGCCGCACAAG
This sequence comes from Anaerolineales bacterium, assembly GCA_947503585.1. Taxonomy (GTDB): domain Bacteria; phylum Chloroflexota; class Anaerolineae; order Anaerolineales; family UBA11657; genus BD1. The sequence continues at coordinate 8,388 of CANNEJ010000033.1, forward strand.
TGCACCTGCAGCCCGTAAAACCAGATGTTATGCCACTGCCGCGGCGTGATCACGGGTGTCTGGCGCAAGGCCGGGCTGTGCACGCCCAGCACGCCATCGGGCAGGTCCGCCACACACAAGTAGCGCAGGCAATAAAAATCTGCCGGCACCACCGTGCGCTGCATGGGCTGCAGCAGCAGCGTGCAGTGCAGCTTTTGGTGCGCACGGTCCAGCCCGCCCAGCTCCACCTGCAGCGGCTGCTTGGCCGCGCTCTTTAGCACCAGCTGCCCCAATGAGCGCCAGCTGCCCGATCCCTGCCATGGGCGCGGCGGAATGTGCACCAGGCACAGCGGCTGCGCTTGCGCCACCGCGCGCTGGGTCTCGCGCAAGCTATGCGCCACGCTGCCCGTCACGCATCCAAAAATAAAGATGTCCTCCTCGGCCAGGCGCTGCGCTGCCAGCTCGGCCGGTGCCACCAACGCACTTGTGCCCAGCAGCCAGCCGGCATCTGCCTGCACACTTTGCACGCCGCCGGCATGCGTCAGCAAGCTGGGGCGCAGCTCGCACTTGCGGCCGCCCAATGCCAGCTGGCGCTGTGCGCCGGCAGTGGCAGGCGCGTATGCCGGCAATTGATAACTTACTTGCGCTTCATCCAGCCAGCGCCGCAGCGCCATTTCAAACGCGACGGCGGCAACCGCACTGCGCAGCCCGGCAGCTTCCATGCCGTCCGCCAGCGCCTGTCCGTGCAGCAACGACTCGCAAGCCTGCCGCACACCAGCCAGCGAGTACTGCCCCGAGTACGCGAGGCTCACCAAGTCCCCAGTTGTCAGCGCCATCTGCAGAGCGAAACTCAGGCCGCGTGCGGGTTCGCCATCACCGCGCCAGTTATCAAAGCCAACGCAGCAGTCGCCTCCCGCCCAACGCTTGGAGCATCCATCAGCCAGCGTGCTAAATGTAAGCCGAGGCAGCCGCCCGCAGGCACACTGCGCGCCAGCACAGTATGGCTAAGGCTGAATCTCAAACGCACTCAGGTTGTCAAATTCTGCCGTGACCACTTCCGACGCATTTGACTTGACCAACACCCCAAAGCGGCCGCGACGCTGCTCCACGCCCGCCACAGTGGTTAGGAAAACATCATTGACATACAAGCTCGCCAGCTGGCCCACAACGCGCACGCCAATGCGGTTGCGCATCGCCGGATAGCGGGAGATAGCGCCGGTAACCGTCCACGGCAGCAGTTCGCTCACCACGCCGTTGCGATGCTCAACAAGTTTGTAAGTGCCGGTGCACGAAATGATGAACGCAAAAAAGTTCAGGTCATTCACCGCCCGAAACACCAGCCCGGTGCCTTCGTTGGTGCCGCATTGCGCGATGCTGGCCGTGCCCGAGAAGTAAAAGTCCCGGCGCCCGATGCCATTGAGTGCCCACGCAGCTGAATCTAGATTACGGAGCGTCAGCCGGTACACGCCGTCTTCAATCTGCCCGCGCGTGGTGCCGTCCGAAAACTGATCCCAGTAATTTGGAATCTGGAATTCTTCTGTGAACACGGGCTCAGCGCTGGCGCCTTCCATGGCCAGCTGGGCAACGACGGTGGGTGTGGCGGGTGCCGGCACGGTGGCGGTGGGCGCGGCAACAGTGGCGGTGGCAGCCA
>CANNEJ010000034.1 GCA_947503585.1 Anaerolineales bacterium
GCCTGCTGGTTTCGTGCAGTGGCGCTGTGCCAGCGTCAATGGGCCAGGCACAGGCTGACAGCCCGGTTGCAGACAATAGCAGCGCCGATAGCGTAGCGCAAACGGCTGCGCCCATGGAACGACTACAAAGTGACGGCGGGATTGGCGACCGGGTGGAACGCGAAGGGTGCAGCTTTACAGTGCGCGCGGTTGTGAACCCGGTAGTGGCGCAGCCCGGCGATCTGGCCACACCCGGCAAGTGGCCTGCCCCCGCGCATTTTTATGTTGGCGTGGATGTTGTGGTTGCCAGCTTGCAGGGGACCTGCAAAGCAACCGTCACCATCCCCAGTGCGTCAGCGCGTTTGTTTGGCGGCGATGGCAGCGTGTACGCGCCAAAGATTGGCGGGCTCAAGCGCAACGAAGATTATGGCGGCTTAACACTGGATCCCGGCCAGCCCGGCCAGGACAACATGGGCATGATTTATTTTGAAGTGCCGGCCGGGTTTACCCCGGCTGTGATGCAGTGGAATTTTTTGTCGCCGCCAATTGTGATCCAGATTAATTTGGAACCTTAGGCGCGGTATAGCCGCCCGCGTCCGGACGGCACGGGCGCAACCTTAGAGGGGCGGAGTTCTTCACGAATGCGGTTTGGGTTGTTACCGTTGGCAATGCTGTTGCTGGTGCAATTTGTGATTGCATGCAGTTTCGTCAGCGCAGTGGCTTGCGCACGGGGCTGGCGTGCGATAAAGTACTGCAGTGGTTTGACGCATCGGGCAGCCTCACCACAAAAATTCACTCATGGGGCAAAGATAATGACAGTAAAAATTGGTGGCAAAGCGCCGGAGTTTAGTCTCAGCTGCGATGACGGTTCAGTGGTTCAGCTCTCGAGCTTCAGGGGGCGGCAGGTGATTCTGTATTTTTACCCAAAGGATGACACGCCCGGCTGCACAACGCAGGCATGCGGCTTTCGCGATAACCAGCCGCAGCTTGCAGCTGCGAATGCGGTCGTGCTGGGCATCAGCCCCGATGGCCTGGCGTCACATGCAAAATTCAAGCTGGAGCAAAAGCTGAACTTTTCCCTGTTATCCGATCCGGATCATGCAGTCGCAGAGCTGTATGGCGTTTGGGGCGAGAAGAGCATGTACGGCAAGAAGTACATGGGCATCGTGCGCAGCCATTTTGTGATCGATGCGGCTGGAAACATCGCGGATGTGCAGGTGGGGGTAAAGCCCGAGGCCAGCGTGGAACTGGCGATTGCTTCAGTGAGCGGTTGAAGCTGAATGCAACCGGATTAAGTTAAATGGCGGAAAGTTGCCCGCGCAACGCGCGCACAACTTTCCGCCGGGAACCGGTTAGCGCCGGTTTAGTTCTGGGGCCGCCGGCGCGACTCGGCGCGGCGGCGCGCACTTTGCATGCGCTCGGCCGGATCAGGGCTGGTGCTGGCGTTGCCGGCGAACAGACTCATATGCACCACTGTGTGTTCCACCACCAGGGCGGCACCCGACACAATCGCGGAGTCCATGCGCACATCTGCGCCCAAGCCCACTGCTGGAAAAGAGCGGCTGGTGCAGTGCCGGGCGGCGGCCATGAAGGCCGGGCCTGTGCTCTGCGCATCCTGTGTTTTCGGAAGCGGCAACTCCTGCAGTGCATCTATCACGTAGCTCTGCACCAGTTTGCTATGCACGCTGGCGTATGCTTCCTGGCGCGAGAGCAGGTCGCATCCCAGCGGCTTGCCATTTAGCACCGCCAGCAATCCACACTGCCCTTCCAGCGCGGTAAATGCCCGCTGGTATTCTTCCATTTTGCCAGCCTGTTGTTCGTATACGTCGCGCATGGCGCTGGTATGCGAAGCGCCGCCCAAATTCATCGTCTCCTCTTGAATGCGTGCCCATACCTCGCCCTGGTTTGATTGCGGGCGGCCCACGCGCGCCATATTTTCCGACACACGCTTCTGCTTGAATTCGCGTGATTTCGCGCTCATCAGCATGCGCGAGTCTTCAAAGTCCGGCCGGCTGTAGGACCAGCGGCCGCTTTCTGTGCAGCTCACCGGCACCACCAGCTTGGAATGCGCTGCCAGCAGGATGCTGGTGTTGAGAACGCGGTTCTGTTTTGCACCGCGCAATTCCTCGCCATCGAGCAGCAGCACCGGCAGGCCGGCGGTGTTAATTGCCTGCAGGTCCGGCACAGATCCGCCACTACTTACTTCCTGTACTTGCAGTGTGCCGGCGCGGAAAGCCTCGCCCATGGTCTGGTAAACCAAGCCATTCACGCTGCGCAGCAGCGGAAAGAGCGTCAGGTGGCGGTGCGTTTGCGGCGCACCCAGCTGCGTGGTTTCCAGCCACGAGCTGATCAGTGCCGCGTGGGTGGGGGTGTTGTCTGTGTGAGTTTCCATAAGATTGCCCTCCTTGGGGGTGTGGCAAACACACGCTACTCAGGCGGTGTTTGCATGGGTGATGCGCCTAGCGGCGCCCGATGGGCACCCGGCACGTACAAGGTGCCTGATGCTGGGTTGGTTGTGGGGGCGGCGGCCGGGCCGCCGGCGGTTAGGCAGCCGCGCTGTAGCGGGCGGCAGCTGCCGCCATTTCAGCTGCGATCTCCACGCGCAGCGTTTGCGGCTCTAGTACTTCGCAGTCCGGCCCCCACTGCCGGATGAAGGGTTTCATCTCAGTTGTATTGCCCACGCGCACCGAAAGCACGCAGCCACCGTCAGGCTCCGCCACAATTTCCTGGCTGCCGTGCCAGGTGGTTTCCTGCACGCGGCGCGCGGCGGCACCGGCGCTGAAGCGCAGGCGCACCTGCACCGGCGCGTCCGGCCCGGTCCAGATGCCCCACGCATCGTTGAGGCGCGGCGTCATCGAAAAATCTTTAGGTATTTCAAACTTCGTCAGCAGCACGTGTGCATCTTCAATTCGCTCAGCGCGCAGTGTTATCACCTTGCGATGCGTGTCGGAATAGCCAATGACATAGATGCCTTCGCTCCAGATTGCAGGCTCAATCAGATAAATGCTAAAGACATGCATCAGCGGCGCCTGCGCCCGCAGTGAAAAATAAGTTAGATCAGCCTTGCGTAACTCGGACCAGGCGGTTGCCAGATTCTCCAGCACTTCCAGTCGGACTTTGTCTTTGCGCTGTTTAAGTACGCGGTCGGTGGCTTTCACCAGCTGCGTTTTCATCGGTGCCGGCAGGGTAGTGGCCAGCTTTTCCAAAGCAGACGCCACATGCGGCTGCGAAAGATAGGTGTGGCGTGCCATGCGTTTGCCTGCCAGGTACAGGGCCAATGCCTCGAACAGGGTTAGGCGCACGTTGGACAGGTAGTGGCGCTTGTCAATCTGCCAGCGCCCTTCCACTTTAATAAACGGTGCTGGCAGCAGGGTGCGGTCCTTGAATACCGTGGTGCGGTTGACCTCCAGGCGCTCGGCCATTTCTGCGTCACTGAATGGTCTCTGCAAATACAGCTGCTCCATTTTTATCAGGCGCTCTGCGCGTGTGGCGGCGCGGGAGGCACTCATGGCTGTATGCGCACCTGTTGCCTGCGCTCTGCGTTGATGGCACGCCAGGCGCCGCTCTCAGTTTTGTAGCCGGTCAACCGAGCAATGTCGGCATAGGGCAGGTTGCCCGTAGCACGCAGCTCCAGCGCGCGCCGGCGCCGTTCGCGCACCTCGTGTTTGGAAGCACCCGCCATGCCTTGCGCACGGCTGTCCATCAATATGCGCGTTGTAATTTCCGGCAAACGCGCGGCGTCATACAGGCGCGTGCGGCCGATCGTCAGCGACGGCACATCGCGAATGTGTTTGCGCACCGTTTGCAGGCTTACCCCCAGCTTGGAAGCAATCCCGGAGACCGTCAAAATGTCCATCTGCATGTTGCTACTCATTGACAACAGTATAGCCACACGTGTTGCCAGTAAGGCAACAACTAATTTTGGTTCGTTGCGTTTCTTGGAACGCCACAAACTCCTATTTAATCATGGGTTTTTCCTGGTTTTGGATGGATTATTGAAAAAAATGGGCTCTCATTCTGATTAACCAACCGCTTTTCGGGATTGGCTAGGCAACGATCCGATTTGGCCGGCCGGCTCAGCTGGTTGCCGCAGTGCCGGCTCGGCTGCCAGCTTGCAGCCGGCTGCGCAAGCTGCGCGCTAAGTGCGAAAGAAGTCGAGCGTTTCGCGCACCAGCACCACCAGCATCAGGAGTGCCAGCGCGGGCAGTATCAGCTGCTCGGCCCAGCCCAGCGCCGCAAAGGCAAGCCCCGCTGCTACGCTGGCGCCCGCAACCGATGCTTCCGCATGTTTGATCAGCCACGCGCGCACGGGCACAACCTTAAATCCATTCGAAGGCAGTGTCAAGCGGCCCGCGCCGGCGCAACGCGCTGTGCAAATTCTAAAATAGCACTTTCCACGGTCGGCCATGCCGGCAGCGCATCATCTAAAAATTCGTGGTCCGCATCTACGGCTAGATAGCGCGCTTCCGGCCCCAGCAGCCGGGCAAGGGTTTGAGAGTGCGCTGGCTGTGACAGCACGTCGCGGGCGCCCTGCAGCACGAGCGCTTGTGTGCGCACCGTTGGGGCAAGCTGGAAGGCGCTGCGGCTTTGCGCAACCTCCTGCATCAACGTAACGGGCACAGCAAGCTCGCGCAGCAGTTGCTGCACGCCGGGGTCGTCCAGATTTGCGTCGCCAAAGAAGCGCTGCATACTGCTGCGAAAGCGTGCATCGGCAAAGTTGGCGCGCGCATACGGCCGAAAGCTGTGCGGCAGCAATGGCGAGAGCAGTGTGATCAATATCCGCTGCCACAGCGGCGGCTGAAAGATGAACGGCGCCAGCAGCAGCAAGCCCGCAGGCGGGCATTGGCTGGCGGCTGCCACGGCCAAAGCGCCGCCAAACGAATAGCCAACCAGCAGCACCTTTGCGTGATTGCGCTGCAGTTCGGCCTGGGCAGTGCTTATTGCAGTTACCCAATCACTCCAGCGCCGGTCCACGATAGTCGGAATATCGGGGCCAAAGCCGGGTAGCAGCAAGCTGTGCACGGTCCAGTTTGCGCGATGCAGTGCGCCGGCCACGCTTTGCATTTCGGCTGGTGTGCCGGGGATACCGTGCACCAGCAGGGCTGCGCCCACGGGCTGCGCTGCGTGCAGGCTGGCTGGCTGATGCTCTGCGCCCGCAAAGAATTTGAGGCCGGGCAGGTGCATCTCACCGGGAATGTACAGCGCGTGCAGCGCATCGAAGACCAGCAGGAACGTGCCTTGCACCAAGACGCCCCAGCCGTGCCCGCGCCATTCCGCGTTGCCGCGCCCCAGCTCAAACGCCAGATAAAGCCCGACGGCAATGTAAACAAAATCCAGCGCAGTGTTTAACCACAGCAGGCGCCGCAAATGCTGCGCCTCAGCAGCCGGCGGGCGCGGGCGGCGCGCTGCGGTGCGCCGCCCTGCCAGTGCAATCACGGCATCAATGGCGCCCCAAGCCAGCGCCTGCACCGCGAACGCATGCTGCAGTTGATTGGTGCCGGGCAGCAATAAAAGCAGCAGGCCGCAGCTGATGCTCAACACGGACCAGCCCAGCAGGCGCGTACCGAGTGCTAACTCGTAGGCCCAAATCATGTGCGGGTTTGCAGCGGCTGCGGGCAGGGTGTGCAGCCCAAGTGCGTGAATGGCGTGCGATTGCGGGGCGTGGGCGCTGCTAAACCCGCGGCGCGCTTCGCTGCAAAGCGGCACAATGAGCTGCGGGCCGCATTGGCGCTGCCAGGCGTTTGCGTGGGATGGGCGGGCATGGGCTGGAGTGTGTCTGCGGCTGCAAGTGCTTTGCAAACGCAAAGCTGAGTATATGGGGCGGCGCGCTGCGCTGCCAGAACAGCGCTATACAGGCTCCACGCGCTGCGCCACCACATGCACGGCGCCGCCATCCAGCTGCAGCCGGCCGCACACCAGCGCAAAGGGCGCGCGGCAGCCGCTGCGGTACTGCGCGTATACCTGCGGCGGCACAACTATGTTTACCAGCCCGCTGCTGTCTTCCAGCGCCAGAAAGCACATGCCTTTGGCGGTGGGCGGGCGCTGCACGGCCACAATCACGCCGCCCACCGTTACCGGCTGGCCGTTGCGCAGCGTGCCCAAGCTGGCAATCTGGCGTGTGCCGGCGGCCGCAAGTGCCGCATGGCGCAGGCTGCTCAGGTGCGCAGCCACGGTGATGCCTGTGGCTGCGTACTCGCCCGCGAGGCGCTCGGCGGGCTGCAGCGGGTGCAGCTGCGCATGCTCATCCGCGGTGCGCATGGGCAGCGCCGGCGGGCGCTGCGCAGTGCGGTAAGCGCCGGCCATTTCCCACAGCAGCGCGCGCCGCTCGCCAAAGCAATCCAGCGCGCCAGCCAGAATTAGCGCCTCCAGCTGCGGGCGCGGCAGGCGTGTGCGCTGCACCAGATCCGGCAGCGAGTGGAACGGGCGCGCCTGTTCCAGCAGCTCAATGTGAGCCGCGCCCAGCCCGGACACATAGCCCAGCCCCAGGCGAATGGCATTCTGTTCCACCGTGACTGCGGCTTGCGAGTGCTGGATGTGCACCGGCAAAAAGCGCACGCCAATGCGGCGTGCGTCGGACACCACCACATGCGGCGGGTAAAAGCCCATGGGCTGGTGGCACAGCAGCCCGGCAAAGTATTGGAGCGGGTGGTGGTGGCGCAGCCAAGCCGACCAGTAAGTGATGACGGCGAAGGCAGCTGCGTGCGCCTTGGAGAAGGAGTAGCCGCCAAAGGCTTTGAGCTGCTCAAACACCGCCTGCGCTGTGTCCGCATTCACAGCACGCTGCTGCGCGCCGGCAATGAAGCGCAGCCGGAAAGTTTCCAGCTGCGCGCTTGCATTCTTGTGGCTCAGCGCGCGGCGCAGCAGCTCGCCCTCGCCGGCGCTGAAGCCGGCCAAGTCGCGCGCAACTTTCAGCACCTGCTCCTGAAATAAAATCACGCCCAGCGTTTCATCCAGCGCGGCTGCCAGGCTGGGGTGCAGGTACGCAACAGGCTCGCGGCCGGCGCGCCGCCGCAAATACGGGTGCACCATGTTGGCTTGCAACGGGCCGGGGCGGATGAGCGCAATCTGCACCGTGAGGTCTGCAAAGCTGCGCGGCTGAAACTTTGGAATGAGCGCCGCCTGCGCGCGGCTCTCCACTTGAAAGATGCCGATTGTTTCCCCGCGGCAGAGCATGGCGTATACACCCGCATCATCAAAGCTCAGTGCGCTCAAGTCGGGCGTGCTGCCCGTGTGCTGGCCCACAAAGCGGCAGGCGCTGTCAATGGCGGAGAGCATGCGCAGCCCAAGCACATCCAGCTTGATCCAGTCCGCTATTTCCAGCGCGTCCTTGTCCCATTGCACCGCGCTGCGCGCCTCCATGCTGGCGGGCTCAACTGGAATGTGATGCGAGAGCGGCTGTGCGCACAGGATCATGCCGCCGTTGTGCAGGCCCAGATGGCGCGGAAAGCCGGCCAGGCGCGCCGCCATTTGCAGCAGCTGCTGCCAGCGCGGCGTGTCCAGCTGCGCGCCAAATGCAGCGCGCAGGCTGCTGGAGTCCGGCAGGCGCCCCGCCGAATAGTCGTCGACGGCGGCACACGCGCGGTCCAGCAGGGCGGGCGCAAAGCCCAACGCCAGGCCGGCGTCGCGCAGCGCGGAGCGCGCGCGGAATGTGATCATGGTGCAGGCCATGGCCGTATGCGCCGGGCCGTACTTTTGGTACAGGTATTGGATCGCCTCTTCGCGCCGGTCGGCTGCAAAATCAATGTCGATATCCGGCTGCGTGATGCGCTCGCGCGAGAGGAAGCGCTCGAACACCAGCCCGGCAGCCAGCGGGTCCACCGGCGTGATGCCCAGCAGGTAGGCGGTGAGCGAGTTGGCTGCGCTGCCGCGCCCCTGGCACAGGATGCCGCGCTGGCGCGCAAAGCGCACCAGATCCCAGACAACCAGAAAGTAGTTGGCCAGCTGCTGCTCGCTGATGATTTCCAGCTCGCGTGCCAGCGTTTCACGGTAGGCGGGCGCGGTTGCTGTGGCCACGCGGGTTTGCAGCGCGGCCTGGCATAACGCAGTCAGGTATTCGGCTGCGTTCACGCCGGATGGCAGCTCTATTTTTGGCAGCTGCTGGGGGCCGTGGGGCAGCTGTGCCTGGCAGCGCGCAGCAATCACCAGTGTGTTGGCCAGCGCCGCGGGCCATTCCGCAAACAAGGCGGCCATCTCTTGCGGCGTGCGAAAGCGGTACTCGGCATTGGTGCGCAACAGGCTGCCCGCGCGCTCCAATGCCACGCGGCTGCGAATGCAAGTGAGCACATCGTGCAGCGGTGCGTCGGCGGATTCCAAGTAGTGCACATTGCCGGTGGCAACCAGCGGCAGCTGCAGCCGGCTGGCCAGCGTTTGCAGGGCGCGGTTGCGCGCCTGGTCGCCGCGCTCGTGGTGGCGCTGCAGCTCAATGAAAAAGTTATTGCGGCCAAAAAGCTGCGCGAGGCGCGCTGCCAGCTGCAGCGCGTGCTCCGGCTGGCGCGTGCGCAGCGCCCGTGCCAGCACGCCGCTGCGGCAGCCGGAAAGTGCAATCAGGCCGGCACTATGTGCGGCCAGCACAGCGCGCGGCAGTGCAGCGCTGCCCTTGGTTTGCGCGTTGCGCGCCAGTGTGATGAGCTGGCACAGGTTGGCATAGCCGGCCTGCGTCTCGGCCAGCAGCGGCAGGTGGGCGCCCGCCAGCGTAAGCTCGCAGCCAAAAATCGGCTGGATGCCGGCTGCTTGCGCAGCGCGCCAAAAGCGCGGGGCGCCATACAGCGCATCGTGGTCGGTGAGCGCCAGCGCCGGCATTTGGTATTGCGCGGCTTGTGCCACCAGTGCCTCTGGTGTGGGCACGCCGTCCAGCAGCGAGTAGTAAGAGTGGGCGTGCAGTTCAACGTAAGACATGCGGTGCAGGGGCAGCGGCAGGTGCGTGCCTGCCGCTTGCGGGGTGAATGTTGGGGGCGGCGCCTAAAGCTCACGGCGCCGGTCTAGGAACCAACCCGCCCGGGCATCGTGGAAGAGTGTGAGCAGCCGGCCGCCGACGGCTTCCACCAGGTAGTACTCGCGCTGCACGGGCTGCTCCCACCAGCTGCGCTGCTCGCGCCAGAACTCAAGCACCTGCTGCACTGTGCGCGTGCCGTTGTTTTTGGGCAGGCGCACCAGCAGCGGGCTGCCATCGGGTGCGCTGCGCACTTGCAGGGGCAGCGGCTGTGGCGGCCCCAGTGTGCTGGCCAGCTGCATAACGGGCGCGCCAAAGCGCTGGCGCAATGCGCGCACCGTCTGGTGCATGCTGTCGCTTGAGCGGGCAGTGCGCTCTGGCAGCAGCTCCAGTTGGCTGGCGCCAAGATGCCAGGCGCGCAGCGGGTAAGCCGTCAGGCGCAGCGTGCCGGCCGCTGTGGTTAATTCAAACTGCTCCAGCAGGCGCTGCGCCATGCGCTGCAGCCGGCGGGCGTCAGCACTTGGCGGCTTGACGGCTGCGCCGGCTTGCTGCGCCGGCCCGGTGTCTTGTTGCAGTTCCACTGCCAGCGCAGTGGTGTGCGCACTGGCGGCTTGCAGTGCAGCTGCCAGGCGCTGCGCCAGGCGGCCGGCATGGTTGTGCAGCGCTTGGCGGTCGGGCAGGCCTTCCGGCAGCGCGCGGCTGCAGCGCAGGATGAGCGGGGGGGTGTGCGGCAGCAGCGGACGCACATCCCGGCCGCGTGCCAGCGCGTGGTAGCACAGCCCGGCTGCATCAAACTGGGCTGCCACTGCCGCAGCGGACAGCGCAGCAAAGTTGCCAAGCGTGTGCAGCCCAAACAGCTGCAGGCGGCGCAGCATTTCTGCGGGCAGGTTGGGCAGTACTTGCAGCGGCTGCGGCGCCAAAAACTCGGCAGCGCTGCCGCCGGCCACCAGCAGCGCACCGCTGGCGCAGCCTGCTGCGTGGTGCGCTGCGGCTGCGCAGGCTGCGGTAAATTTATTTTCCGCAATGCCAATGGCCGGGGCAAGCGCTGTGATGGGTGCCAGGGCTTCACGCAGTTGCTCAGCCAAGTCAGTTTCGCTGCCAAAG
>CANNEJ010000035.1 GCA_947503585.1 Anaerolineales bacterium
TGCAACCTCCGGCTGCCGGTTGGCCAGCTGCGTGTGCGCTTCATCCAAGGCGGTTTGCAGGCCGGCTACTTGCCCGTGCAGTTGGGTGCGTTCATCATCTGCAAGCGGCGTCGTTGGCGCCGGCGTTGCGGCTGCAGCTTTGTGCGCCGCCACCAGCTGCTTGGAGAGTTCACTGCGCTCATACTCCAGGCGCTCCACTTGCGCTTGCAGCCCCGCAGCTTGTTGTGGCGCAGGGCTTTCGTCGCCGGGCCCGGCCAGCCAGTGGGGCAGCACCTCGACCTTTTGTGCAGGCGCCACCATCGATTCAAGCAGGCGCTGATAATCTTCGCTGTCAGCCAGCGCCTCGGCCGCCGGGGCGGCCAGTGCCCTTAACAGCTCGTCATCGCCGTCGCGCCAGTTTTGCATGGAGCTTGGCGCGTAAACCATCAGGGCGCGGACCGTGTGGCCATCGTCGGGCAGCGGTGCCAGCAGCGCCGTGCGCACATCCGGCACGTCCAGCAGCTCAGAGAGCGCAGCCAGCTCGGCTGCGTGGCTGCGCGCTTGCAAGCGGCAGGCGCGCCCATCCATCAGCGCCGCGACGGTGGCCGACACGCCATTCACGGCCACAGTGAAGCGCTCAATTGAGTGCTGCGTGGGCACATAAAACCCGCCACTGCAGCGGGTTGAATCGGGGTTGGCGCGCGCTGCTTCCCACAGCACGGCACCATCGGCTTGCAGCGCAAGCGCTGCGGCTTCGCATACGGCATAGATGGTGGTGGTGCGGTCTGTGCCGGTGCCCATGGCACCCAGCGCGCGCGCCACGGCCGGCGACAGTGCGGTGGATGGTGCCTGCAGCAGGGGCGTGAAGGAAGATGATGAAAGCTCTGCCTGCCTGACGGCTGCTTGGAGTACGCAGCGCTGCACTGTGAGGGCAAACATGGGCAGCGCGACCAGCTCGGCCAGGCGCGTCAGGCCCGGCACGCTGCCGGCCAGCAGGGGCTGGGGCTGGAGCGATTGCAGCAGGTGCCAGCCGCTGGCGGCAGCCAGTACGCCAAACATGCCAACACCAGTGCCCCATTCCGGCGGGTGCACCGCAATCAACATAATGATCAGCAGCAGCAGCGTTAGAAATTGAGCCGCCTGCCAAAGCTGGTCGGGCTGGGTGTTGTTGTAGGCTGCGCCGCCGGCTGCCAGCGGCTGCCCCGCCGGCAGCGCAGCCGCCAGACCGGCAGCAACGCCCGCAATTCCCAGCGTCAGCAGCACGCCCGCCAGCGCATCGCGCGGCCGCGAAATCAAAGCCCAGCCCATGATCATGATTGTGACCAGCAGGCCGGCGCGCTCCAGTGGCGGCTGCAAGGCAGGCAAGAACACATACCCGGCACTGCCCAGGCCGGCCAGCGCCACCAACCCAAAACGCACAGCCAGCGCACTGCCGGCGGCTAAGGCCAAACGGATGCCGGGCCCGCGGGCCCAGCCCGGCCCGTGCCGGCCGAGCGCAAAAGCCAGTGCAGCCTCCAGCGAAAATAGCGCCAGCAGATGGTAGGCAAGGCTGCCCGGCGCCTCGCTAATGAGAGCCAGTGCCTGAGAAAAAAACGCCATTGGCAGGGCAGTATAACATCGGCACTTACCGGCGTTACGCAGGCCGGCGGCGCCGGGCCGGAGATGGGCGCGTGCCTGTTACAATCAACCTCCGGCGCGTGAAAACCCGTGCGCCGCAGAGTCTCAGGCATGAACTTTCAAGGCATCGTAAATATTAAAGCGTCGCAACAAACGGTGTGGGACTTTCTCACCGACCCGGAAAAAGTGAGCCAGTGCGCCCCGGGCGTCAATGCTTTCGAAGTGGTTGAGCCCGGCAAAAAATTTCGCGCCGGCGTAGAAGTGGGTTTCGGCAGCATCAAGGCAAAGTTTTTGATGGATGTGGAGTGGATCACCCTCGATGAGCCAAACATAGCCGCCTTGCAGGCGCACGGCCGTGCGCCCGCCAGTGCGGTGGAAGCGCGCAGCGAGATGCGCCTCAGCGCACTGCCTGACGGCTCCACTGACCTTAACTGGACTGCCGATGTTGACATCATGGGCACAATCGCCAGCCTGGCCAACCGCCTCGCGCCCACTGTCACCAAAAAACTTTCCGCGGAATTCTTCAAGACCGTGAAGAAGAAAATCGAGAAATGAAATTTGGACCTGTGCCGCTGCAGGCGGCTGCCGGCTTGATCCTGGGGCATAACATTGCCGGCCTGGACGGGCGCCGTGCGCTGCGCAAAGGCCGCGCGCTCTCCGCACTGGATCTTGCGCAGCTGACCGCATTGGGCCGCAGCACCGTGTATGTTGCGGAAATGGCGGCGGATGATGTGGCGGAAGACGCGGCTGCGCGGCGCGTGGCGGCTGCAGTGGCGGGCAGCAATCTGCGCTGCTCGGGAGCTGCTTCCGGGCGGGTGAACCTGGCTGCCAGCGTGCGCGGCGTGCTGCGCGTGGATGCCGGCCGGCTGCTGCAGGTGAATGCGCTGCCGGGCATCACCGTTGCCACACTTGCCAATCATTCACCCGTGCAGGCGCGCCAGCTGGCCGCCACGGTAAAGATTGTGCCGTTTGCAGTGCCGGATGCGCTGGTGCGCGCATGCGAAGAAGCGGCCGCCGCGCAGCCGCTGCTGTGGCTTGATGCAATTCCGGCGCGCCGCGCTGCGATCATTCTTTCCGGCAGCGCGCCCGCCAGCGCGCGCATCATTGCGGACTTTGAGCCGGCGCTGCGCGGGCGCCTTGAGGCGTTGGGCGCCAGCGTGACCGGCGTGCACTTTGTGGCGCTGGAGGACGAAGGCGGCGAAGCAGCGCTGGCAGCAATGCTGCGCCAGCAGCTGGATGCCGGCTGCGACATTATTCTGCTTGCCGGCGAGACCGCCATCATGGACCGCGCAGATATTGCGCCGCGTGCGGTGGAGAGAGCCGGCGGCAGCATCGCGTGCTTTGGCGTACCGGTGGATCCCGGCAATCTGCTGATGCTGGCTTATGTGGGCAGCGTGCCCGTGCTGGGTGCGCCCGGCTGCGCGCGCAGCCGCAAAGCCAACATTGTGGACTGGGTGCTGCCGCGCCTGCTGGCCGGCGACCGCATCACGCAAGCGGAACTGGCAGCGCTTGGGCATGGCGGTTTGCTTGAAGAAATTCCAGAGCGGCCTGCGCCGCGCATACAGTTGGAGGAACCCCGATGAACTTTTATTGTGATGACACGCATGTGCTGTGCGTGCTGCCCGCCGTTGTTGCTGTAATGCACCGGGTGCACGCATGACGCGCGTAACGGGCGTGGATGCCTGCCGCGCTGGCTGGGTGGCTGTCACCAAAGACACACGCACCGGCAACATCAGCTGGGCGCTGCACACCACTATTCAGGAACTGCTGCGCGCGCAGCCGGTGCCGGCTGTTTTTGCAATTGATATTCCCATCGGCCTGCTGCGCAGTGGCGTGCGTGAATGTGATGTGGAGGTGCGCGCATTGCTGGGCAAACCGCGGTCGAGCAGCGTGTTTCCGGTGCCGGTGCGCGCTGTGCTGCGCGCGCGCAGTTATCCGGCTGCCTGCGCCGTGAGCATCGGTGTGGAAGGCAAGAAGATCACCAAGCAGGCCTGGAGCATTGTGCCGAATGTGCGCACGGTGGACGCGGCCTTGCGTTCCAGCGGCGCCCTGGCCGAGCGCGTGTATGAGGTTCACCCTGAACTAAGTTTTATGCAAATGGCCGGCGGCCGTGCCATGAAAGACAGCAAGACCACCGCTGCCGGCCTTGGCGCCCGGCGCCGGCTGCTGGCCA
This sequence comes from Anaerolineales bacterium, assembly GCA_947503585.1. Lineage (GTDB taxonomy): Bacteria > Chloroflexota > Anaerolineae > Anaerolineales > UBA11657 > BD1. The sequence continues at coordinate 3,770 of CANNEJ010000035.1, forward strand.
AGCATTACGCGCCATGGCTGACGCAAGCACTCGCCGATCGGCGCGCACTCGGCAGTACGGAGGACGATGTACTGGATGCCTTTGCTGCATTGTGGACTGCCGAACGCATTGCTGCCAAAGAGCATTTGCGCGTGCCCGCGCGCCTGCAGCGCGACGAGTACGGCCTGCGCATCCAGATAAACGCGTAGTGCTGCAACTCGTACAGCGCTGGTAATTGCCTAGTGCAGCGAAATGCGAAGGGCGCTGCCCTGTATTAATAGCCCGATTTTGATTTGCGGCGGTCTACTAATGTTCGTGCTGCGCCCAGCACTGCGCGCGTGGCATCAGCGGCCAGCTGGCCCCCTGCAGCCTGCGGTCGCAAACAACTAAAGTACGCTCGCCCAACAACTCGCGGCTGGAGGTGCATTCGTGTCATGGGGATCAGTTGTGGAAGATCCCAATCGCGACTCAGCAGCCTTAACGCTTCCCGCTAGCATTCGGCAGCAAGTTTTCCGCAAGCGAAAAATTTCTGCGCAGAAATATTGAAATCACGTATGCACATCTCTGCTCTAGAATTGCCAGCTGGAGATATTGCTATGCAAAACATTCCGCGCGACAAAGCCAAGAAATTTGCGCTCGACTGGCGCGATGAGGCGCAGCTTAATGTGCGGCCGGGTGAGTCTTTTGAAATCGAGACGTGGGATGCCGCGTCGGGGTACTTCAAGTCCGCGGCAGACAAGGCCGTGCCTGCCAACCGGCCGGGATTTGACCGTACGCCAGTGATGGCCAACCCGCTTGGCGGACCGGTGTTTGTGGCGGGCGCGGAACGCGGTGATACGCTCGTGGTCCACATCGAGGACATTCTTGTGGCGGACTATTCATGGATTGCGATTGGGCCACAGCGCGGACCGTTGGGCCAGTCCACACGCTGGCCGGAGCTTTCCGCGGAGTACACCACCAAAATTCTGCGGCATACGCCGGGCGCCAGTGGCACGATGCGCGATGGTACGGTGCACTTCAACGACCGTATCTCGTGGCCGGTTACGCCATTTGTCGGCACGCTCGGCACTGCGCCGGACCGGGAGGTCTGCACCAGTTTTGACGGGCAGGGTGAATGGGGCGGTAACCTGGACATCCGCGACGTGGCGCCGGGCAACAAAATTTTCCTGCCCGTGCATCACGCTGGCGCGCGCTTTTATTTGGGCGATGTGCATGCGAGCCAGGGCGACACGGAGTTCACGGGCACGGCTGCGGAGACTTGTGCCACCGTCCGGCTGCGCCTTGAGCTGTTAAAAAAATCTCAAGTACCGTGGATGCGCATCGAAAAGCCGGACGCACTAATTGCCGTCCATGCCGCGAAGCCGCTTGAGGTTGCCGTGCAGACGGCGACGTTTCATCTGATGGACTGGCTCATCCGCGACTATGGCTTCACGGCAACCGATGCCTACCTGCTTGTGAGCACCTGCCCTGATTTCCGCATCAACGTGTACCAGATGTGCAACCTAGCCAAGCTGAACTACGTGGCAGGCGCAGAAATTCCGAAGAAGTATTTGCAGGGTTGAGTTTCGCGGTGTCACCCGCCGGCAACTTTATTAGTTACCGCCTTTACGCGTGAATGTAGCCGCCGGCGAGGCCGTGGGCTGCTTCCATCAACGCCTCTGAGAGCGACGGATGCGCGTGCACGTTGCGCGCAATCTCTTCGATCGTGAGCTCTGCGTTAGCCGCGAGGGTCAGCTCTGGCAGCAGTTCAGTAACCTGCGGGCCAATTAAGTGCGGCCAAGGATTTCGCCGGTGCCGGCGTCGGTAATAAGCTTGACCCAGCCGCTGCCTTCGTTTAGACCACGCGGTGAAAAAAGGCAAAATTCAAACCCTGAACAAAAAGCGTATATCGTGTTTAATTTGAATCCAGTTTTTATGCTGAGGTGCACATAGGGCTGGCACAAATCTAAAGCGTAATTATAGTTAAGCAAACAATGAAGACATATGGCGTTCTTCCACTAGTTGACTCATCGCGGTGTCGGATGGGCGGCTCTGAAAACGGTTAGCCGCGTCAAGTATCCGGGGCAGTAAATGAATATCACCGGCTGAGTTTAGAAATATGTTGGATCTGCCCAATACCCAGTGCACCGCTAAGTCAATGTCGGGCTGTTTTGTGAGCGGCTCGTACCAAACACTAGATGTCCGGTTTTTGCTGCCCCACGGTCCACAGGTGATTGATTTGATCGTCTGTACAGCCACCTGACGTTCCGCACATAGTTTCAACAACGCTTCAAAATCGGAGATATATTTGTTGTCTTGTTTCATCACAAAGTTGTAAGGCAGTAAAACCGAGTCGAAGTCAAAGTGGTTCAGACTCCGTAGGTGAAATGCAGGAATATTCAAACCGTGTCCGGTGACGCCAATGAATCTTACCAAGCCTTCCTGGCGCGCTTCAATAGCTGCTTTGAGTGCACCGTTGTCCCCCATTGCTTCGTCCCACTCGTCAGGATGTCCCAAGTTATGCAATTGAATGAGGTCAAACGAATCGACGCGCAGTCGTGCGAGCGACTGATGTATCTCGTTGCGCGCTTTGGCATAACTGCGCTCGCCAGTTTTGGTGGCCAGAAAGAAATTCTTTCGGTGTTGTGCCATCCAAGGCCCGATCCGCTCTTCGGCATTCCCGTAGCTGGCAGCAGTGTCTATGTGGTTGATCCCATATTCCAAAAGCTGATCCAAGGTTTCGTCTGCTTCCACCTGCGTCACACTGCCCAAAGCAGCAGCGCCAAAGATAATCACGGAACTCATATGGCCGGTGCGCCCAAAGGGTCTTTTCTCAATCATGACATGTCTCCATTTGGTTGTAAATAGGTATTAGACTGTAACCGCCCACCACCCCATTGCTTGGGCACCGTGATAAATCCAGAGCAATAGTTAATTGACCGTGTTAAAGGGTTGTGGATAGTGTTGTACTTTGGCATGTAGGTCACAAGTACATTGACACCAAAATTTAGTTTATGTTTCTATGTATTATACGGCGGTAACAACGAGGTGACAGTTGGGCGGGGTTCGTGTCGGTGAACATTCTGGGTGCTCAGTAGGTGCACTTCAATTACACGTAGTAGCACTTCGGTGCAGAATAGCTCTATAGTTTATGGTGCCAATATACTCATCTGGCTTTACATTCATTGGTGCTCACCTTGTAGCTAGAGCACCTGTGAAACATGTTTAGCAGACTCTACTATTCAATTCGAGATTTGTTAAGTTTATGTGAATTCTTCGAGTGAAACTGCCGCCGGGCTGCATGCCGGTTCCTCGACTGACACCTAGACCGATACGATGCAACTTGTGCTGCGTCTTTTTGGTGATAAGCGTTTAGGGTCTGGACAGTGGGCGCGTTGGTGTTCAGAATTTCGTTGGCAGAAATAGGCTGGCGGGTTTACGAAAGGGAATTTAGCGTTGTACGTTTTTGTCTCCGTGTATACTGATCGGCTCGCCGGAGGCGTATAGTTGCTCGGTTCCAGCTCGGAGCTTGCGACAAATTTTCAATATGGAGTGGATCAGGGAGACTGGGTGTATCCGTTATCAGTTTCCGAGGGGTGCCCGACTACAAGATTAGAGGAATCCCTTATTACTTTTGTCAAAATGTTGAGAGGTACGCCGGTGGGTCATCAAGTTGCGAATGGTAAATGCTTAGGTGGCGCGTATGTATGGCGTTTGCACCAAGATCGTAGAGTACTGTTTCCGCTGCTACTGGGTCGAGCGTCGTCATTGTATGCTCGACTGCTCAGCGCGCCCACATCGGATACGTGAGCCAATCGATTCTAAGATGTGTATAACATTGCGGTAACTGCGCCTGTGCGGCAGACACATTGCGTCCCACGCCGACTTGTCATGAACTTCTCTCAGTTTTCGCTTCTAGAGCAAGTCCAGTCGGTACAATGCTACTTTCGCAATCATCCGGGCGAGTTACTCCATTTGGAGATCACGAAAGTGGCAGGTTCGAGCGGTGTGCCACCGCATCCGGAGGAACCGCAAGATCCCGTCTAATAGCCGGGACGTCGGTTGGGCGTATATTCATGTCCGCATCAATGCTGCCGCCTGCGTAATACCCGATATCGGCTCGTGCTACAGAGTTTTCGTCTGACGGGATACTTGTAAGCACTTCGATCTGCGCCATATCCGCTCTAGACCCGTCACCTCCGCGACCAATGGCAAATCCTTAGACTCTATTAAATCCGTACTCACCGAATCGGCATATTCCAGAGCCTACAGTTCCTAAGACTAGCGCGCCGCGGAGCTCCCAATATAGACTCAGATGTACAATTAACGCTACCTAAATAACCGACTAAATGATAAATAAGCAATTAGTGCTTTCGACCTACCCCGGGGCAGCCTGCTGAGGCTGCACATCTAGTTGGACCATATGGTATGATTGCGCGTTACACAATTTGGTGAACGTTCATGGGAACTTAGTTATTCTGGGAGCAGTTCGTAGCTAAATTTAAGCCAACATCACTTCAGTTCTGTTGGCTAAAGGTTAAAGCGACAGGTAGATGTTTTGCATAGGCGCCCCATAGTTATGTTATGTAAATTAGATATCAGCAGACTGAGAAGCACCCTAAAAGATTTTTATTGTTGCGGTTCTGCAGTGCACCTGCATGTACAAATAGCATGCATGATCTGTACGGCGTGCTAGGGGTTAATGTTAGAGGATTATTTAATGTGATACAACATCGGTTGCGCTTCTTTTATTCTTCCGCTTTCGGCTTCTATTTTGGGATGCTAGCTTTAGTCTTGGTGTACCTGACATTAGCAATGCTGTACATATTGTATACACCAGCGTGGCAAAACCCTGACGAGCCCGCTCATTATAACTATACCCGTCATTTAGTAGAGACTGGAAGCATACCTGTGCTGGAATCTAATGACTACAACCAAGAATACCTAGTGGATATCGTATCACGACGCTTCCCACCGGAACTATCTACAGATTCACTACGGTACGAGGGTCATCAGCCGCCGCTATACTATCTGCTACAGGTGCCGATATATCGCAGTGCCAACGGCAGCCTACTTGCAATGCGAGTTACATCTGCGATAATTGGTGCGTTAATCGTGATTGTTTCAGGATTGGCCGCGTGGGAGTACTACAACCCACAGGTGCCTATGGCTCTAGCAACAGCTGGGGTTGTAGCGTTTATTCCCCAACATGTTGCCATGTTGGCAAGTGTCAATAATGACAGCCTTGCTGAATTATGGATGATGGTAGGGTTCTGGCTCCTGCTGCGAATGCCACTACAGCCCTCAGTGAACGCGTACCGGCTACTCGGTGTCGTTCTTGGACTTGCCTTTTTAACGAAAGCAACTGCGTACATTTTAGTATTTCCATTACTGATGGCGATAGGGTTTGACTGGCGGGCTGGACGTATCAAGCTAAGTGCATTGGGAGTTGTATTGCTGCCCGCGCTGTTGCTCGGCGGTGTCTGGTGGGTACGTAACTGTTTGGTTTACGGGTGGCCAGATGTGATGGGTCTGCTACGGCACAATGCAGTGGTGGTCGGCCAGCCGCGTACTTCAGATTGGCTGCGCGAGTACGGAGTACTCGAAGTGGTCACTAGAATGTGGAATACAACTTTTAATAGTTTCTGGGGGCAATTTGGATGGATGAGTGTTCCGATGAGCCGGCGAGTATATAGGTTGCTATCGGTTGGCTGTGCCGCTATATTCGTTGGCCTGTTATTTAACAAATCTGGTCCCGCAAGAGGGCTTCGATTGCGACATAATCAGGTCTTGGCGTCTGGCGCAGTTGGCACACTCCTCGCCTATTTTTATTATAATTTTAGTTTTGTCCAACACCAAGGTCGATATTTATTCCCGGCATTACTACCGCTTGCAGTGTGTGCCACTCGCGGCTTGGAAGGCTTAGTATCCAAATTATTTACATCGCGGGTGTTAGCGCCCAAGTATTCTTCTTGGCTGCCGCTTATTCTCGTTATGACGCTTATCGGGCTTTGCGTCTGGGCTCTGATTGTGTGTGTAATCCGCGGACTTGGTGGGGCATGATGCAAAATAATTCACAATACGATGATTAGGACAAACAATTTTGTTTCGTAGGCGAGATGCCCTTTTCTACTGGTTTTTCGAGTTCGAAGTGTAGCACGCATTGGCTGCGGTTTAACGCAGCTAGACCCCAAACGTTACTCAGCGTAGCAAGTTAAACATTATTTGTTTGCGTGGCC
>CANNEJ010000036.1 GCA_947503585.1 Anaerolineales bacterium
AGGTTGCTGTTGGGCGTGGTGCGATAGCCGGCTCAGGTGTATTTGTTGATAACGATGTATCAGTCGGAACAGCCGTATTAGTTGGGCCAGTGGACGGAATTGCCGTTGGTAAAGCCGTAGCCCCTGGACTGCAAGCAACGAGCACGACAGTCAAAAAAATTACAGGTACTTTCATAAATTTGGAAATTAGCACTAAACGACTCTTCATCAATTATCCTCCAATGCTATTGTGCGTAGATTGTAGAGCACCCAAAGTGCCATGTAACATTCGCGTCTGTTATGCATCTATCTTTGTCCATCTATAACATCAGATGCGCCGCGGCCGCGTTATGCAAAGACAGAGCGACGGAGTACAGCCCAATTGGGCCGCACCAAACAAGACGGGGGAACCGAACTAAATCAATGAACTACTTATGGAGGCTCAGCGGGCACGGGAGGCGCTTGCCACGCAAGTGAGCAAGCGCTTTTGTTACTTTTTATTCGTGCCCCTCGCCGAATCACTTGTTTTCAGCGGCATACCCCCGAGAGGGCTCGAACCTCTAACCTACTGCTTAGAAGGCAGTTGCTCTGTCCTGTTGAGCTACGGGGGTGCAAATCAGTGCCAACATTGTAGCCGACTGCGGGCGCCCTCGAATTTCAAGCCGGGCGCAGCTGCGCTGCGCGCCAAGCCAAGCAAAAACTCAATCTACCGGGCGAATGCCTTTATACACGCGCGCACCGGACAGCGTGCGCAGAATGGTGCGTTCCTGCCCGGCACGCCCCACCTTCTCCGCAATCTCCACCGGCGAAAGCGACTGATTGCCATTGGCAAGGAACAGGCGGAAGATTGCATCTACCAGCGAAGCACCCTTCTCTTCGCCCGCCATCAGTTCCGCTGCGTTGGTGCGAAATAAAAATTCCATCAAGTTCATGTTGCGCACTTCGGCCGTCTCCGGATCCACCCAGTCCACCGTCTGTGGCGCGTTCTCCTGCTGCAGCTGCGCCAGCTGCGCCTCGGAAAGATAGGTGCGCAGATACACCTCAATCTCGCGCTCCTCGCGCTGCCACCAGTCAAAGTCTATGTGGAAGCGCGTTCCCAGCCCGGGCTTGTTCAGGCGCGCAGCCGGCGCGCGCGTTGCCAGCACTGTTTCTTCTTCGCTCATGCAGTTGCTGCCTGCGCTTCATAGCGCCAGTAGGCGTCGCCTACATGCACAAAACTCGCGCGCTGCACCAGCTCTGCAAAAATTGATTCAGGGGTGGCGCGCCGCGCAATGTTCACCGCGCCATAAAGCGTCTTGGCGTGCACTGTGCCCTGCGGAGTCAGCTTCACTAGCTCGCGGAATACATCCTGCACCAGCTGCTCAAGCGTTGTTGCCTGCTGCTCATGCCGCGCGCGCAAAATATCCAGCTGCTCCATGCTCTCGGCCAAAATTATCAGCTCATCCATATACTGCACGCCCAGCGAGCGCTTGCTCATGGCGAAGCGCAGCTGGCCCTGTGGTGCGTTGGCACTGCGCAGCCAGTCTGCCACCGGCCGGCGCGTCTCCACTGTAACCACGTATTCGCCAATCTGCTCGCCGCGGGCCACGCTCAGGAAGCTGCCCGCCGGCGTCTCGTACTGCGCAAAGATCGGCGCCAGGCCCCACACAAAGCGCTCGCGCCGCACCACCCAGCCGGGATGCTGCTTGCCGGTGTGCCCGTCCACCAGCGTGATCTTCACGCGCGGCGAAATGCGTGCCGTGGGAAATACTGCCGCCAGCCGCGGCGTGAGCGGCAGCGTGCCCGCCCGCCGGTGCGGATAGGTTAGCACCAGCCGCACCTGCGTCTCGCCGTTAGCCGGATGCGCGTGCTCGCTGTACTCGTCATCCAGTTCCATTGCCAGCCGCCGCAGCTCGGGCGTCAGCGCCGCACCGCGCACGGTGGGCTGGGCCGGCTGCAGCATGCGCGGCGGGCGCAGCACTTCATCCGGCTCCAGCCGGTTCAAATACCACAACACTTCGCCAGTCGGACCCACTTCATCAAAGCGGTCATCGCGGTGCAGTGCATGTGCCAGCGAGAACACCATCAACTTGGCGTTCACGCCGGTTGGCAGGTCAATCTGCGGCGCAATTTGCTCAGTGGATAGCGGTCCGCCGCCCACCATGTCCAGCGCGGCCTCGGCCAGATTCAACTGGTGCGCGTCCACATGCACCAGCAAGTCACGCGAAAACCACTTGCCGCTGATACGCAAAAGCTTGCCCGTCACATCCAGCGCTGCATCCAGCCGCTGCTCCAGCCGCGCCGCAAACGCATCAGCCAAAGCCGCCGGCTCCTGGTTCGCAATACTGTCACTGCTGCCGTTCATCGATGTCGGTTTTGAATTCAGCGGATGCGATTCAATCTGGGTCGCGAACTCGCGCCGTTTGCCGTCCGCAAAGTCCACCGCAATCACCTGAAAGCTGCCCGCCAACGGGTTACTGCCGATCCGTGTCTCCACCACGCGCCCGATTGCAAAACGCAGAGCCGGGAAACTAAGCGTTTGCCCCACGCTAAAAGTTCCGCCCGGGAGATACGGGCTGGCATCCCCCACCGCAGCCGCGCGCACCCGCGCCTGCTCTTCCGCAATCTGCCGCTCCAAAACTATCAGCAGCAATTCGCGCGTCGAGAGCGGAACCTCGCGCTCAATTAGTTGATGCGTGATGTGTTCGAGGTCGGATGCAGTCGGCGCAAAGGCGCCCACCCATGCATCTAGCGGGGAAGTGGAAATATTGGACAATGGAAGAACGGGTATCGCCGGCACATCACATGCCGCCCGCGCCGTGCGCAGCCCAGCATGAACGCTTGGATTATACGTCCCCGCAACTGCTTGTCAATCCAGACCTGTGCGCCGTGCCGGCAGTGCTACAATTTGCGCATGCCAATCTACGAGTACTTCTGCCCTGCATGTGCCGTGAAATTTGAGGAGCTGCGCCAAATTAAAGCTGCCGACGGAGTGGCTACCTGCCCGCAATGTTCCAGCGCGCATGCGACGCGGGTGTTATCCCTGTTCTTTGCAACTTCCGGCAGCCCCGCAACTGCTGCCCAACCGATGAGCACGGGCGGTGCCTGCTGTGGCGGCGGGTGCGGCTGCGGTCCCTCGCAAAACTAACCCCCGCGCGGGCGGGCGCACAAATGCGCCGCAAATACCGGGCGCAGCCCGGCACCCAAATTGTCGGGTAGAACTTTCTTGCGGCAGCCCGGGCAGCCGGCTAACGGCTTTGTTTGCTGCCGTCCGGCAGCGTGGCACCTGCCAGCGAAGCCACTGAACCTAACTGGTCCAATCCAATTATGGCGCCCTCCAGGCGCGCACAAGCCAGCGACGCACCCTTAAGCTTGGCACCCGTCAGGTCGGCGCACCGCAAGTCCGCATATTCAAGATTAGCGCCCGAGAGGTTTGCGCCCTGCAAATAAGCATGCGCGAGGCGCACGCCGGACAGGTTGCTGCCATGTAGATCCGCCTGCCGCAGGTCTGCCCCGTGCAGAATGGCCTGCTGCAGATTGCATCCGGCCAAAGCCGCGCCCCGCAAGCGCGCCCAGCTTAGCATTGCCCGCGGCTCAATAGTTTTACCTTTTACAATCACTGGGTTCACCTGTAGGAAACTGCGCAATCCATCCCGCAAGTTTACTGCAAAACAATACTTGCGGCGCAAGCCCGCCGGCAGCCGGCCAATATTTGACCAGCTGCGGAGCGCATGGTATGGTTGCGGGGCGAACCGAAAACAGTTCGTAATCCGTCGGAATGATTAGCTTATAGGAGAACTTGAAATGAACCGTAGGAACTTACTCATGTTTGCAACCGTGGCATTATTTGTGGCCAGTTGTGCCGCACCGGCTGCCGCGCCAGCTGCTGCGCCGGCTGCCGCAGACCCCAACGATCTCGGCGGGCGCGAAGTGGTCATCGCCGTGGAGAACGCCTACCCGCCCTTCAACTACAAAGACGAGAAGACCGGCGAAAATGTGGGGTTGGACTACGACATGATCAACGATGTCTGCAAGCGCCTGAACTGCAAGACAAAATTTGTCACCACCAGTTGGGATGCCATCGTCGCGGTGATGGAGTCCAAAGGCAAGGCGGAGTGGGACATGGCTGCCGACGGCATTACCATTACCCCCGAGCGCGCCCAGAATGTTGATTTCAGTGACCCGGTAATTAATGTTGCCCAACGCCTGCTGGTTCGCAAGGGCGAAACCCGCTTCAAGACCGGCGACGAATTCAAAGCCAATGCAGAGCTGATATTTGGCGCCCAGCCCGGCACCACCAACTATGTCATCATGGAGAAGATCGTTGGCAAAGACCGCATTGTGGCATATGACCAGTTTGGCCTGATTGTGCAGGCCCTGATGAACAATGACATTGATGCCACGGTGATGGACGATGTAGCCAGCTCCGGCAACATGCAGGCCAACCCCGATAAGCTTGAAACACTCGCCGAAATACTGGCCGGCGAAGACCTCGGCTTTGTGTTCCCGAAGGACAGCGACCTGCGCGCCGCCTTTAACAAGGCACTGGCGGATCAGCGCGCTGACGGAACTTTTGACAAGCTCAAGGAAAAGTGGATTCCCGGATCAAAATAGAAACCTGAATTTTTGTTTCGCATGCATAGGGGCGTGACGGGCCAAGGGTCAGTTTTCAAAACACCTTGTCCGTGGCGCCCCTATGCTTTTTTACGTCACCTGCGCAAAGCCCGCCGCTGCGCCACAATCCCAACGCGCATCTAAATGAGCGCTAATCCCGCTGCCAGCGCACCCGTCAGCCGCCACCGCCGCCCCGGCATCGCACCCGAGTTCTCGGACTGGCTCGCGCGCCTGCCCTGGTGGCTGCTGGTCACAATTTTGCTTGGCTTGCTCACCCTGTATTCAATCATGTCGGATGAAAAAACAGGCAATGCGTTTCGCGCAATCGTACCGGGCATCATCGTTACCCTGCGCACGGCGCTGCTCGGTTATTCGATAGCACTTGTAATTGGCCTTTTTGCCGGCTTGGGGCGCACTGCCCTAAATCCGGTCATCAGTAATATCACCTCATTCTATGTAGAGATTGTGCGCGGCATTCCAATTTTGGTTTTGCTGCTCTACGTGGCATTTGTGGGCGTGCCGCTGCTGATGGGCCAACTGAACCAATTGGGCGCAATGACCGGCAATGAATGGTTGAGCAAGCTCACCCCGCGCAACTTTCCCAACGAATGGCGGGTGGTGCTGGCATTGGCATTTGCCTACGGCGCGTTTGAGGCGGAAAACTTTCGCGCCGGCATCCAATCCATCGACAAGGGCCAGATTGAAGCCGCCCGCGCGCTGGGCATGAACTACCTGCAGACCATGCGCCATATCGTGCTGCCGCAGGCAATCCGGCGCATTTTGCCGACGCTCGGCAATGACTTTATCTCCATGCTGAAGGATTCGTCGCTGGTAAGTGTGCTGGGCGTGGAAGACATAACCCAGCTTGCCCGGTTGTATGCCAGCAGCACCTTTGTCTTCCTGCAGTCCTACAGTGTGCTGGCGTTCATGTATCTCACCATGACCATTCTGCTTTCGCGCGGCGTGCGGTGGATGGAATTCAAACTGGCACAGGGGCGCACCTAGCCACTCCCGGGTTTATTGAAGGGTATCTTTCTGGCTTGCACGCGCTGCACTCCCACCGCCACACACTGCAGCCGCCCGTGGGCTGTTGCGCGGCCATGCACACCCAAACCGCATCTGGCTTTGCGCAGCGTTTGCGGAGTACAATGGGTTTGACAGCGTTTCTACCACCCCAATGCAAAGATTACGCAAGTTCCTAGATGAGGCCTCTGCGCCAACAATAGTCGTCACGGCCTTCCTGGGCACGATAACTGTGATGTCGCTGCTGGTTGCATTGGTTGGCGGCGGACTGGTGGGCTGGTGGATACTGAGCTCCGAAAGCGCAGCCGTGCCAGCCACCGCCATGGCTGCCAGCAGCGAACCCGCAACGCGCGTGCCGGTTGGGCTGCCCACCCTGCAGGCGTTTGTTCAGCAAACCATGGTGGCTATGGACGCGGCAAACGCGATTGCAATGCCGGCCACCGCAACCCCTGCGCCCGTAGCGCCCACGAGTACGGCGGTAGCCATGGCCGCCACCGTTGAACCGCCACCCGCTCCCGGAAACCCAACCGAAAACATCCTGAGCCTGCCAACATCCGATCCGCAATTCAGCACGCTGGTGCAAGCCATTCAAAGTGCCGGCTTGGCCGAGACGCTGCGCAGCGGCGGGCCTTTCACATTGTTTGCACCCACCAACGCAGCTTTTGAGCAGCTGCCCGAAGGCACGCTCGAGCAGCTGCTGCAAAACCCGGATGCACTCGCAGAACTGCTCAGCTACCATCTGGTTCCGCTGCCTCTGGAGCAGTCTGCTTTTGCAACTGTGCCAGCGCTGCGCACTGTTCTGGGTCCGGCACTGGCGCTGCGCGTCACTGCCACAGGTGCCACCGTCAATGGCGCCGTGGTGGCTACTGCCAGCCCGACCACCGGTAACGGCTTGGTGCACCCAATTGATATGGTGCTGCAAGCGCCTGAGTCGGGCACCCTGATCGACATACTCGCTGTTGATGACCGGTTCACCACGTTTTACAGCTGGCTGGAGCGGGCCGACCTGATAACCGTACTGCAGGGCGAAGGCCCGTTCACTGTGTTCGCGCCGGTGAATGACGGGTTCCTGACTCTGCCGCCAGGTACTGTGGACTTCCTGCTTTTGGACGCGAATACGATGCGTGCTGTACTGCTTTACCACATGGTAGGCGGAAAACTAATGCAGGCCGACCTGACACCCCAGGAAGTGCTGACGCTGGCCGGTCCGGGAATCAAGATCTCCGGCAGCGCCGGCGCGCAGCTTTATGGCGCAGCGCAAATTACCGGCACCGACATGCTGGCTTCGAACGGCGTGATCCACATGGTGAACACGGCGCTCATTCCACCGGCGCGCTAACCGTTCCCGGCGCGCCTAGTTCAAGCGCGCAATACTGTTGCGAATTTGATTGCAGGCGTTGCGGATAACTTGCGCGTCTGCCCCACGCGGCGCGCGGCATAAAAACTGCTCAAGCGCCCGCAATGCGGCGCCCAGTTCACCCGCCTGCAGGTGGATAAAACCGCGCGTGCGCCAATGGGCGGCGCGCGCCGGATGCAATACCTGCAGCAGGTCGACCGCCTTCAGTGCCAGGCTCCACTCCCGCCGGTTCACATATGTCTGGCGTAAATTATTCAACATGCGCACCAGCGTGTCTTCTGCCGAAGATTCATTCAGCCAGGCAGCCTCAAATTCAAGCTTCTGCGCGGTCATCTTTTGCACTAGCTGCGCACAATTCGCCGGGCTTAGCTCAGCCCCGCCGTTGAACGCATCAATAAAGAGCGGGCCGGCCGGCGTGCTGCACGCCGCCACAAAGTGGCCCGGCATACCCACACCGTAAACCGGCAGCTGGCAGCGCCGCCCAATGGCCACGTACAAAACCGAGAGTGCGATGGGAAGGCCGCGGCGCTCGTCAAGCACAGCATTCAAATAACTGTTGGCCGGGCTGCCGTAGTCGGCAGTATTGCCTGCGAAGCCCTGATCTTGAAAAAGAAAGAACGCCAGTGCCCGCGCACGCGCGGCGATTTCTGTGTGGCGGTCAATTGAACTTTGTGCGGCGCGGGCAAGCTCGTCGAGTTCCACAAGATAGTGCGCAACATCCAAGTCCGGGTAGGCCATCGATTTGGCAAACTCTAAAGCAGCCGAAGGCACATCAATTATTTGCTGATGGACCGCTGCTTCAAAGCTCATGGAAGAAAATGCTGGTGGTTTAGTATAAGTGCGCACGGCGCACGATCAAGCTACGTTAGATTGTACTTATGAAACCAGTTGCCGCCACTATAATCGCGGGCGTGCCGGCCGCCCAAATTGACGCAGCTGAATGGGACGCTTTTGCTTCTGCAGTTGGCGGTGCCGGCAACAGCGGCGAAGCGCACCTGCTGCAAACTGCGCCCTGGGCGCAGCTCAAATGCACCTTCGGCTGGCGCGTGGAGCGCGTGGCGCTGCGCAGTGCCGGCCGCATTGTGGCCGGTGCACAAATCCTGGTGCGCCGGCTGCCGCTCGCCTTCGGCAGCATTGCCTACCTGCCCAAAGGTCCGCTGGTAAACTGGCAAGACGCTGCGCAGGCGCAAGCGCTGCTGCAACTGTGCGACGCTGCCGCGCGTGCCGAAAACGCCATTTTCTTAAAACTAGAACCGGATCTGGCGGATGCTGCCGAGCCCCGGCAACTACTGCAGGCCCTTGGGTGGCGCTCCAGCCCGCAAAGCATGCAGCCGCGCCGCACGCTGCTGGTGGACACCGCTTGCGAACCCGCCGCGGCGCTGGCGCGCATGAAATCCAAGACGCGCTACAACATTGGCCTGGCTGAAAAAAAAGGTGTGGTGGTGCGCAGCGCGCCGCTACAAAACGCCGGCGCCGAGCTGGCGGCGTTTTGGCGCCTGCTGCAATCCACTGCAGCGCGCGACAAGTTTGGCATCCACAGTGAACGCTACTATCAAACTGCTTACGAGAGTTTTGCTGCCACCGGCCGTGTTGCACTGCTGCTGGCGGAAAGCGCGGGCGGCATGCTGGCCGGCGCAATGATATTTGCCAGCGGATCGCGCGCGTGGTACTTGTACGGCGCATCAGACGATTTGGACCGCGCCAGCATGGCGCCTTACGCTGTGCAGTGGGCTGCAATCCAGTGGGCGCACGCCCGCGGCTGCAGCACTTATGATCTGTGGGGTGTGCCGGATTTCGATGAAACGCAATTGGAAACCGCATTCACCACGCGTAGCGACGCGCTATGGCCGGTATACCGCTTCAAGCGCGGCTTTGGCGGCACTCTGGCGCGCACCTGCGGCGCCTGGGATCATGTTTACAGGCCACGGGCGCACTTTCTGTACCGTGCCTATCTGCGGCTGGCACAGCGCAATGGTTCGCCCGGCTGATTGGGCGGCAATGTATTGAGCAATCCAGCCGCGCAGCATCCACTGCGCCATGCAAGCTCTGCGGCAGATTGGCATGCCGCCCTGTTGCAAATTGACCCGGCTCCGCCACTGCTTCAAGCGTGGCAGTGGGGCGCCTTCAAAGCGCGCCATGGCTGGCAGCCGCAGCGCATGTTGTGGGATGACAACGCGCGCGCAGCAGCGGGCGCACAACTGTTGCAGCGCAGCGCCCGCACCTTCGGGCTGAACGCCGCCATCCAATATGTGCCGCGCGGACCCGTGCTGGATTGGCGCAATACGGCACTGGCCCAAACAGTCTTGGAGGATTTGCGGGCAGCCGGGAAACAGGCCAACGCAATCTTTATCAAGATCGATCCGGCGCTGGTGGTGGCAGCCCCAAGCGCGGACGCCACTACCACAGCGGCAGCTCACTTGCTGGCGCACGGCGGTTGGAAGCTATCGGCCAGCCAAATTCAGTTTCGCAACACGGTTGTGCTGGACCTGCAGCAGCCGCTGGAAACTCTGCTGGCTACATTCAAGCCCAAGACCCGCTACAACGTCCGGCTTGCACAGCGCCACGGCGTGCACGTGCAGCCAGCCACTGCGCATCAGCTGCCGGCACTTTACGAGATGTACAAGCAGACCGCCCAACGCGACGGCTTTCCCATCCGGCCGCAGGCTTACTATATGGATCTATGGTCGAGCTTTGCGCAGGCTGGGCTCGCGCAGCCGCTGATTGCAGAGTACGAAGCGCAGCCCATTGCAGGCGCGGTAGTGTTCGCGTACGCGCAGCAAGCCGTTTACATGCACGGCATGTCCGGCAGCGCCCACCGCGACAAAATGCCGAACTATTTGCTGCAGTGGCACGCACTGCAATGGGCGCATGCGCGCGGCTGCACTTCATACGATATGTGGGGCGCGCCGGACAGCTCTGAACCAGCGGATGCGCTGGCGGGAGTC